>DAWB01000066.1:8590-9438 GCA_002505805.1 Methanosaeta sp. UBA80
GAGAGCAGGTGACTGCCGCGGGAGCAGGACATCAAGAAGATGAAAACTCCAGCGATAGATAGCAGCTCTTGCTCTTCATCCCGAAGTGTCCGGTAGCGTCCCCGACCTTTTTTTCCGCTACCGTCCCATCGGTGGCAAAATCCCCAGTTGCTGCATCAGCCCGAGCAGATTGGCCTCGCCCCACAGCTCTGCTATCTTGCCTCTCTCCAGGCGAAAGATCTCCATTCCGGTCATGGTTATGGGCTTGCCCGTGGGCGGCAGTCCCATGAATGCGCCCATATGAATGCCCCGGGCGGTGAAGCGCGCTGCCACCATATCATCTTCTGCCACCATATCCTCCACCGTTACATCGAGGCCTTGGAAGGCGGCCCGGCAGGCGGAGACGACCTCATCCATTCCTCGAACTCCGGGAGAGCAGGGCAGCGGCACATGTAGAACGAAGCCGGGGGCCAGCAGCTCATTGGCGGCGTCGAGATCTCCCTTAGAGGGGCCGACTTCGAAGAAGCGGCGCACAATGCTCTTGTTTTCCTCAATGGACATTGACGATCACCTTCCCATCTTTTCCGAGAGCTTCAAATTTAGATACTCGCCAACCAGAATCGCGGCGGGATACAGTACCTCCTCCTCTGTCTGAGCATGAAGCATCAGCTTTTCCGCAAATTGCGCAGCAGCTGCATTGTTTTCCGAGTTCGCGGCTTCTTTCAAAGCCCCCAGGGCATCCACGATCTCCTTATGCTCCAAGAGCATATGGCCGAGGTCTGCCTTGAGCCGATAGGCCATGGCCACAGCCGCCTCCATCTCCGGCAGGACCCTGCCCTCGGCCAGCGCAGGCAGCAATCCCAGGGGGG
>DAWB01000066.1:9477-12685 GCA_002505805.1 Methanosaeta sp. UBA80
GCCTGGGCAAGCTGGGCATGAAGCTGATCATGCTCTGCTTTTAATGATTGGGGCGTTTTAAGAATCATAAAATTCTCCTCCTAATTTGACTAAATTATTCACTGGGCTTACGGATAAATCTTGAGGGCTCCTTCAGGGGCAGACTGCCAGATCCCATATGATCTCCGTTAAAGAGGAGATGCTACGGATGGAGAAAGAATGATAGCTTAAAAATATATGCTGCCAAATATTATCGTGACATCTCCACACGATAAAAGACCTTTTTGACCAGCTCCGCCGCCAGGATGTAAATCCCCACAATGATCCCAACCACAGCCAGAGAATAGGCTGATACCCTGGTGAAGCCGAATGGCTCCGATAGCGGGCTATATGGCAGGATGAGGGTAAAAATGCCANNAACCAAAAGGGTCACAGCCATCAATGCCGTGCTCGGTCTGGAGGAGAAAAATGGCCTCCTGGTGCGAATGACTAGCACCACAAATGAGGCGGAGATCACCGACTCGATAAACCAGCCGGTTCTGAACTGATCCGCATTTGCCTGCAACAGGAATAGCAGCGCCCCAAAGGTCAAAAAGTCGAAAAAAGAGCTCAGCAGGCCGAAGGTTACCATGAAGTTTCTGATGAATCCAATCGACCATCGCCTCGGGCTGGAGATCAATTCTGGATCTACCCTGTCCCCGGCTATGGTCATTTCCGGAAGGTCGGTGAGGAGGTTGGTGAGAAGGACCTGGGTGGGAAGAAGAGGAAGGAAGGGAAGAAACAGAGAGAGCAAAGCCATGCTGAACATATTTCCGAAGTTGGCCGATGTGGCCATGAAGACGTACTTCATGGTGTTGGAGAAGGTCTTCCTCCCTTCAATGATTCCCTGCTTCAGCACACTGAGATCCTTATCCAAAAGAACTATGTCTGCCGCCTCCTTGGCCACATCCACGGCGCTGTCTACAGACAGTCCCACATCCGCCGCATGAAGGGCGGAGGCGTCGTTGATTCCATCGCCGATATAGCCAACTACGCATCCGCCCTTGCGCAGAGCCAGGATCAGCCTCTCCTTCTGGTTCGGCTCCACCTCGGCAAAGACATCAACCTGGCGAACCAGCTTCTGCAGGGCCTCATTGCTCTCCCGCCTGATCTCCGGTCCGGTCAGAATTCTGCTTCCAAAGAGGCCCACCTGTTTGCTTAAACTGGCTGCTGCCATCCGGTTGTCGCCGGTTATTATCTTGAGGCTGATCCCTAATTGGCTGAGGTCCTGAACCGTCTCAACTATTCCCTCTCTCAATGGATCGAAGAAGACCAGAAATCCCAGGAAAGTCAGCTCCTTTTCATCTCTGGCCAGGAGCACATCAGCCTGGACGGTCTTTTTGGCCAGGCCCAGGACTCGAAATCCCTGGCTGCTAAGATCCTGAAATCTGGCCTGGATCTGATCGTTAACCATAGCGATCTCCACAACCTCGCCGGCCAGCATAGCAGAGGTGCAGACCTCCAGAACATTCTTCAGGGCGCCCTTGGTCACAATAATATGCTCCGCAATTTGCTTTTCATTCTCTGATCCGGATCCGGATGCCGCCAAAATGCTCAGTCTCTTGCGATTGAAGTCATAAGGCACCTCATCCAATTTTTTAAAGCCTGAAACATCAGGCTTACCATAACTGAGAATGGCCCGGTCAATGGGATTGGAAAAGCCCGTCTCGAAGGAGGAGTTGACATAGGCCAGGAGAAAGACCTCTTCGCTCTCCTTGCCTTCCAGATCCAGAGCCGAGTACATTTTCACCGTCCCCTCCGTCAAGGTCCCGGTCTTGTCCGTGCATAGAACATCCATGCTCCCGAAATTTTCTATCGAAGACAGCCGTTTTACAATTACTTTATGAGAGGCCATTTGCCTGGCTCCGTGGGCCAGATTTATGCTGATGATTGCCGGAAGGAGCTGGGGTGTCAGGCCAACGGCAAGGGCCAGAGAAAAGAGGAACGAGTCAATAATGGGACGAGCCAGGTAGACATTGATGGCGAAAATTGTCACCACCAGGATCATAGTTATCTCTAAAAGCAGGTAGCCGAAGTGCTTGACCCCTCGCTCAAACTCGGTCTCAGGCTCCCGAACCTGTAGCCTCTGAGATACGCTTCCAAACTCGGTATCCTTTCCGGTTAGGACGACGACTGCCCTGGCCGTTCCGCTGACCACGTTCGTCCCCATAAAAAGGCTATTGCTGCGAAGGTTTATGGGCGTGTCTCGGTCCAGAGTCTTTGGCATCTTCTCCGCGGGATACGTCTCGCCGGTAAGTGCCGCCTCATTAACGAATAGATCTTTGGACTCTAGAATGCGACAATCTGCAGGTACGATGTCTCCCGCTTTTAGGATTATGATGTCTCCCGGAACGACCGCCTCCCTAGGTATCTCCTTCTGGATTCCGCCCCTTAGAACAGAAGATTTGATCTGAATTATAGCCAGCAAACCGGCCACAGCATCTGCCGCCCTTCTCTCTTGCCAGAAGCCCAGCAGGCCGCTTATGAAGACTATGATCAAGATAATCGAGGCGCCAGTCACTTGATGAAGATAGAATGATAGACCAGCCGCAAAGACCAGCAGCAGAATTATGGGGCTATTAAACTGAGCCAGGAGCAAATGAATGGAGTACGACTTCTTCCTGGGCTTGATCAGGTTTGCACCATATTGATTAAGCCTTTTTTCGGCCTCCTTTTCATCAAGACCCACCTCTGCCGCATCGAGCGATCTGAGCAGTTCATGGGGTGGAATGGACCAAAAAGCAGAAAGAACAAGGCTCACAAAGATATATTCCAACTCTGAAGGGATAACTCTTTCTGCCTTTCTATGACGTTTTAGTACTCTCGGTATTTTCAAACCAGGTTCTTTGGAAATCCATCTAATCCGGACCATCCATAGTCTTAAGGTACTGTAGAGAATAAAATTTCAATGTGGCAAAAACAAGGTGGCTCTTTTGGATTCTAATTTCAGCCTTTATATGCATCCCAAAGAACGCAAAATTCTCAAATTGAAGTGCCTGCTCTCATGAACGAATCCACGAAACCGCCCCAATCCCAGCTTGCCCTCTGCGGCATCCCTGAGCCCCTGCTCCCTTGATATTTCTGAGGCTGAGAGCATCGCCCAGACCCGCAAGCACATCAACAACTGCCGGATCCCCGCCGGATCTCCCTTCGTGCTCGGAGGAGTGGCCATCGGCTTTCTTGCTTGAAA
>DAWB01000179.1 GCA_002505805.1 Methanosaeta sp. UBA80
GAAGCAATGCGAGATTTGCGGCGCTGAGATATCAGGAGCACCCCAAAGGATTGTGATAGACGGCTCGGCGCTGGATGTTTGCAGAGGATGCGCCCGCTTTGGCAAACCGGAAGACAAATGGTCTCCCGTGGCCAGGAAGATGGTCCCTGCGGAGAGGGCTTTCACCGTAAAGAAGCCCAAACCCCGCGATCACTTTAGAGATCTGGTGGAGATTGTTCCCGATTTCGGGCGCAAGATCAGGGAGTCCAGAGAGAACCAGGATCTGTCCCTGGAGGAGCTGGCGGTCAAGATCAAAGAGAAAGCCACTCTTTTGAGGAAGATAGAACGTGAGGAGATCTCTCCCGAGGACGATGTCCGGAAGAAGCTGGAGAGGGAGCTGAAGATCACCCTCACCGACCAGGCCAGCGATGACCGGGTCAAATCCGGGCTCTCCGGTAGAGGTTTGACCCTGGGCGACATAGCCAGCATCAAACGGAAATCCGAGAGATGATCGCCAGAGCCGCCCGCTTTATCATTGGTGGTGGGGTTATAGTCTACCCCACGGAGACTGTTTATGGGCTGGGCGCCAATGCCCTGGATGAGCAGGCCATAATGAGGGTCTACCAGATCAAGAAGAGGCCTCTGGACCGCCCCATCTTCTTGGCGGTCTCCAATTTTGATATGCTGGAGAAGGTGGCAGATGTGAGCCGCCAGGATATGGAGCTATTGCGTCAGATCCTGCCCGGACCGGTATCCGTTTTGGTCCGAAAGAGGAGCATAGTTCCGGATATCCTCACCGCAGGCTCTCCCATGGTCGGCATCAGGTATCCGGATCACGAGACGGCTTTGAGGATCATCGATCTGGCCGGGCCGATCACCTCAACCAGCGCCAATCGTACCGGATCAAATCCACCCACCAGCGCGGACGCGATCTCCCCGGAGATCAGAGAGAGGGTGGATGTGGTGGTGGAGGGTGGAAAAAGCCTTTACGGCGAGCCATCCACCCTTCTCGATCTAAAGAAAAGGGAGATAATCAGGCCGGGAGCAGGCCTGGAAGCGGCAATGAGGGCGATAGGGTGAGGCTGCGAATCAGGGACTTCTTTCAGACCCGGCAGGGCTGGATTTTCGCTGTATCCGATTACAGCCACCCGAAGGGCATCAGATCGCTTTTGCGCTATGTTCCGGACCCGGATGGTGAGCGCGAGGCGAAGGGAAGACGCTATAAAAAGATGGACTTCGATGATGCCTATCGATTTCTTCGATCGGAGCGCTCGGACTGGGTGGCCGATCTGCATCAAGTGCCGCCTGAAGAGGTGGAAAGAATCTTTTCTCCCAGCCAGGCTCTGCCAGCCGTAGCCCAGGCTGACCCGAGGATCAAGAGGATTGTGGAGATTCTGGCCGGGAGAGGAGTGCCTATGGAGCAGATGGGCATCACCGGCTCCATACTGGTGGGGCTGCAGGGGCCCAGCTCGGATATAGATTTCGTGGTCTATGGCTCCTCCTGGTGGAAGGCCAGGGATATCCTGGCGGAGGCTAAGGCGAGAGGTGAGATAGATGAGCTGGATCGCGCCACCTGGAAGAAGATCTATCTCAAGCGAAAGCCTGAGACGAGCTTTGAGGAGTTCATGCTCCATGAGAAGCGCAAAGGCAACCGGGGCATGGTTCAAGGCACTTATTTCGACCTCCTCTTCACCCGTGATTGGGATCAGATACAGCCGCAGCCTGTAGGCAGGCCTGCCGGAGCAGCCCGGATTGAGGCCAGGGTCACCAATGCCGACTTCTCCTTCGACAGCCCTGCCATATACCGCTTAAATCACGCCGAGGTAAAGGAGATATTCTGTTACTCTCATACCTATGCCGGGCAGGCCTTGCCCGGGGAGAGCATAGAGGCCAAAGGAGTGCTGGAAGAGACGGAAAATGGCCTGCGCCTGGTGGTGGGGACCACCCGCGAGGCCAGGGGAGAATGGATCAGATCTCTGACTTTAATGGAGAGCTGATTTCTTGTTTATAGTCGCAAGAGGTTTTTCATATGTTACAGGTTCGCCCGTTTGATATCGAGATAGGTCAGCACAAAGTGATGCTCAATATCGTAGAAGCAAGAGAGAGGGGCCTTAATGCCGGCGACAGGGTCAGGGTGAGGACCAAGGGAGCAGCAACTACTGCCATTCTGGACACCACCTTGGAGATGGTCAAGCCTGGCGAAATCGGGATTTTCACCGAGGCCCTCAAGGATCTTAAGGGTCCCTCTACAGTGGACATCCTGCCTGCACCCAAGCCGGCCTCGCTCTGCTATATCAAGAACTTTATGGATAAAGAGAAGCTCTCTGAAGACCAGATCCGGAGCATAGTCCAGGATATTGTGGACAATAACCTCAGCGATATAGAACTGGCCGCTTATATCACTGCCTCTTATATCCATGATATGGACAGCCAGGAGGTGGAGTGGCTGACCAAAGCCATGATCGAGACCGGTGAGCGGATCCACTTCGACACCCATCCGGTGATGGACAAGCACAGCATCGGGGGCGTTCCCGGCAATAAGGTTTCACTGCTCATAGTCCCTATAGTGGCTGCAGCAGGGCTGCTCATTCCCAAGACCAGTTCCCGGGCCATCACCGGGG
>DAWB01000190.1:0-18828 GCA_002505805.1 Methanosaeta sp. UBA80
ATGATCCTCTTCGGCTACGCCCTCTCCGGAGAGATGAGCGGCATCAACCTGGGGCTGGTGGACGGGGGAGGACACCACCTCTTGCGGGGGCATTTGGAGTCCATGTCCGACTTCGACATACTCTATCTGGGCTCGGAGTCGGATGCACAGAGGCTGATCGCAGAGGGGCGGCTGGATGGAGCGGTAGTGCTGGCCCCGGAGAGCGTGCGTGTCCTGCTGGACGCCAGCAGCCCCCAGATCTCCGATGCCATAGCGGCGGCAGTACAGGCGGGAGCGGCTGGGGAGAGGGCAACTGGGTCAGGAGGGAATGCGAGCCCCATTACCAGGCGTTATATCTTCGGATATGATTTGGAGATGATAGACACAATCGGGCCCGCCGTCCTTGGGCTGGTGATATTCTTCTTTGCCTTCATCGTATCCGCTATCTCATTTCTCCGGGAGAAGACCCTGGGCACACTGGAGAAGTTTATGGTATCGCCTCTAAGCCGAATGGAGATCATCTCCGGATACATACTCGGCTTTAGCCTGATGGCGATTTTGCAGTCTGCCACTACTCTATTGATAGTGGTATTCGCATTTGGAGTGCCCATGAGGGGAAGCCCCATCACCGCCTTTGCCGTAATCCTGCTGCTGGGAGCGGGGGCCCTGGCTCTGGGCTCCTTTGTATCCAACTTCGCCAGAAGCGAGTTTCAGGTGGTGCAGNNCGGGGTGTTCTGGCCGGTGCAATCTGTGCCGGAATTCCTGCGACCGATTTCCTATGTCCTGCCGCTGACATATGCCAGCGATGCTTTGAGGGAGATTATGCTGAAGGGGGCAGGTCTCGCCGATATCCTCTATCCCGACCTGCTGGCGCTGGCGGCGTTCTTTGCCATCTTCTTTGCCGCAGCCACGCTTATGCTTCGAAGGGAGGTGGGGTAAGGATCAGTCCAGAGGCGGAACTTGCCCAAATCAAGGAAAAAGCCAAATGGACCGGCTAGCAACATGATTGATAGAATGAAGCTAAAAGTCAAGATCACCGGCTCCAAAGTGCACGACGTGGGATACAGGCCTTTCCTCACTGAAATAGCCATGGATCTAGCTCTGCGAGGCTTTGAGGTCTACAATGATGAGGAAGACGGGCGGCAGGTGGTTGTGGCCATAGCGGAAGGCGATGAGCAGCGGATTGGCAAGTTCTCCAGCGCAGCCAACATTCATTGCCCGCAGCTTGCCATCGTAGATGGTGTGAAATCAGAGGACTTTGCTGGCGATGTCATGCCTCTGTGGCAATTTGCATCCATCAGCACGGCTACCCAGATGAATAAGGCCATTCCCTTCCTCTTAGCGGTGAAAGAAAATACCGATATAATTCCTGAATGAGAGATGATCTCAAAGCGGCAAGGAAAAACGCCAATCTGATTCCGGAAATAAGAGATGACCTCAAAGCGACAAAGAAGAATACAGAAGCGAGCTTGGATGAGATTAAAGGCCTGAGGGAAGATATTCAACCAGGTTACGCCATGAATTTCAGACAGATTCAGGCCGATGTCCGGGCTATAAAAGATCGCCTGGGAATGCCCTGATCTACTTCTACTCCGCCACCGCCAGGGTAAGGTTGCCATGGGGCATGACCAGCATTCTGGCGCCCTTTCCCTGCTGCACTCTGGCCAGCTGCAAGGCCTCCGGCAGGGTTTTAGCCGGGGAGAAGAAGCACATCTCCGCTCGCTCTGAGGGAAGGGCGGATACCAGGATGAGATGATGCTCCAGCGATTCTTTGGCCAGGAAGGCGGCCTTATGCCCTCCGAACTCATACTCCCTTCCAAACCTCTCCCAGCATTGCTCCGCCGAGCCCGCCTCACAGGCCCATCTCTCAAAGACGGGATGGCCCAGCCCCTCGCAGCACTCCGCCACCAGGATGATGCTGCCTCCGGGCAGGGCGGCATTCTTGGCATTGTCCAGAGCTTTCTGGGCCTGGAATAGGTTCAGGTCCTTGGGCCTGCCCCCGGCGCAGGTGACCACTATCTCCGCCGGCATAACCCTCCGCCGGTACATGCGATCCACCGTGGCTGCGCCGCTCCGGTGCGCCTGGATATAGTCTCCTGCCACCGCCTGGACGATCTCATTTCTGCCGTTCAAGACTACATTCAATATAAAATCCAGTCCTGCTATTTCTGCCGCCTCCTCCATGTCCTGGCGCACCGGGCTTTCCAGCCTTCCCGTGGCAGAGAGCGGATCTCTCATCAGCTCATGGTTCCTGATCACAGACCTCTCCGAGCTGACTCCGGGCAGAACTGCTTTGGCCCCGCCGGAATAGCCGGCATAGTAGTGATACTCGATGTTCCCCGTGGCGATGATCAGATCGGAGGAGGCCACAGTCTCGTTTATCTCCACCGGAGTTCCCCTACTGGTCTCACCCAGATGGACGCATCTCCCGGGATCATGCTGCATATGAGGCAGCTTGATAGAGCCCTGCAGGAGCCGCCTCACCTCATCATCGGTCATCCGGCGATGCGTTCCCAGGCCAAAGACAACCTTGAAGTTGGTTATATCTAGTGCCTTGAGCCTGCGGATGAGAGGAGGCAGGAGCAGATGGCTGGGGGCCGGCCGGGTGATGTCGCTGGCCAGGATGGTAGCAGACCGACAGCCGGAAAAGTCGTCCAGACTGCATCCCATAGAGCACTCCAGGGATCTCTCTATCTCTCCCCCCGGCGCGGCAGCAAGCTCCTGCTCGGCTACCACCTCCGCTCCCTCCTCCAGCATCAACTGCAAGAAGCCCTGGCCGAAACCCAGATTGAGGCATCTTTCATCGACCATAATAATCAGGCCTTCCAGACCACTGCCCGGCTGAGCATCTCGGAGAAGGCATCGAATACCGGCCTGTCGGAGGCAAATAGAAAATAGTCTGCTCCCACCTGGCGGCAGGCTTCTTGGATCTGATGGTTATGCTGGCTCAGCTTTTTCAGATACTCGCTTCTCTCCGCTTCGGTTATCCGGGTTATCACCGGCTCACTTCCCTCCGGGTCCACAAACTTGATGTCCCCGCTATAGTCCAGTTCCATCTCCGAACGGGCCAGAACCTGAATTACCACCAGCTCATGCCCGGCCAGCCGGTAGATGGAGTATAGAGCGTCCTCGGTCTTCCCCAGAAGATCGGATATGAGCACCACCAGGCTGGTGGATTTGAGAAGAGAGTCCATCTGGTCCGCCACTGCCTTAAGGCTGGTTCCCCCATGCGGCTTTGTGGCATCCAGATCCTCGATGCTCTGAAAGAGGCTCATTCTTCCTCTCTTGGGCTCTCCGGGATAGAGCTTCTTGCAGAAGAGGGATATGGCATACTTCTCGTTGTCCGCAGCGGCGAGATAGGCGAATCCGGCGGCCAGACGGGAGGCAAAAGAGAACTTTCCCTCATAGTCCATGCTGGCGCTGCCGTCCAGGAGTATATGCACGACCAGGCTCCTCTCCTCCTCGTGCTCCCGGANNCCAGTCCACCAGCTTGAAGTCGTCGCCTTTGCGGTACTCTCGATAGCCTACGGGGCTTATGCCGTGCCCGAAGCGAAGCGATTTTCGCCCGCCGCTGTAGGCAGTGGAGACCCTCTTTTTGACCAGCAGGGAGAACCTGTCCAGCTCCTGGAAGAACTCGGTATCCATGATTATTTCCTGAATTGTCCTCAGAGGGACCGGCTCTTGAGGAGGTCTGAGACAACCTGATCCCTGGTCAGCCCCTTCCTTTCCGCCTCAAACCCCAGGATGATCCTGTGCCTCAGTACGGGATAGGCCATTTTTTGCAGGTCCTCTTTGGAGACATAGTTCCTGCCTTGCAGGAAAGCCCTGGCCTTGCAGGATAAAATCAGGCCGATGGTGGCCCTGGGGCTGGCGCCGTATGCCACTCCCGGCCAGCTCCTGGTGGCCAAAACCAGCTCCACCACAGCAGACTTGATCTCATCAGAGACGGGAATGTCCCGGCAGAGCTGCTGCAGGGCTAAGAGCTCCTCCTTGCTGACGACCGTCTCCACCTCCGGCTCGCTTCTGACTGTGTATCTCTCCAGTATCTCCATCTCCTCTTCTCTGCCAGGATAGTCCAGAAGGATCTTGAGCAAAAACCGGTCCAGCTGAGCCTCGGGAAGGGGAAAGGTCCCCTCCATCTCGATAGGATTTTGGGTGGCCAGTATGAAGAAAGGCCGGACTAATAGATAGGTCTTGTTTCCCACCGTCACCTGCTTCTCCTGCATGGCCTCGAGAAGGGCGCTCTGGGTTTTGGGAGAGGCCCGGTTAATCTCGTCTGCCAGGACGATATTGGAGAAGACCGGCCCCGCTTCAAAGCGAAAAGACTTGCCCGTCTCGGTCTCTTCGATGATGGTGGTGCCGGTGATGTCTGCGGGCATAAGGTCGGGCGTGCATTGAATCCTGCTGTAGTCCAGGCCCAGGCAGGAGGCAGTGGTCTTGACCAGGAGGGTTTTGGCCAGGCCGGGATTGCTCTCCAGCAGAGCATGGCCTCCCGCCAGCAGGGAGACCAAGAGCTGCTCTATGGCCATATCCTGGCCCACGATGACCTTATCGATCTCTTTTCTCAGCCTCTTGAAGATCTCCGGGGAGCGGCTGTAGATATCTCTCAGATCCTCCGACATTCTTTCTCCTTATATTTTCAGTTACGGAAGGGGGGTTTTCGTCTAATTATATCTTTTCCCATGGATCGCCCCTGGTCCCCCTGGCCAGATGCTCTGAATAATGGTCTTCCATCAAGGGCAGCCTTTTCCGCTGCAGCTTTTAGCTGCTGGATCCAGGATTCAATTGAGTTTTGCAGCAGCTTCTTAGCCAGCCAGCCGAAGAGGAGCGGAAATGGCCCTTCCCATGACTCCTCGGTTCTTACCAGGACCTCTTCCCCATCGCTTTCCATGTGCCAGGTGTGGGTGGCTGCAATCCCCAGGCTCCTTCCCGTCCAGGCCAGAAGACGCGGCCTGTTCACCTGGGAGATGGTGGAGGTGATGGTCATAGGCCCCGCTCTCCAGACGAAGATCGATCCGGGAGCGACCGCTCCGTATAATGTAGCCGATCTGACATCTGCATTCCACTCCGGCCAATGGTCTATGGAGAAGAGTAGCTCCCAGACCGTTTCTATATCGGCTTCTATCTCGACCTCAGCCGATACGACCACCGGAGACATCTTATAAATCCTCATGGCAGCGCTTCCAAAGGAATTCCTTCTATTTACTTATGCCTGTTTGAAGTGCATCGGCCTATAAATAACAAGAGGGAGTCGCATAACTTGCTTTATCATAGAAAAGTCTAAATCCTTTATGCAACTATGACTATAAATTAAAATTTTACTGGAGGGATCTTATTGAAGCAATTAGGATTTATCCTGGCATTGATATTCATTTTAATGCCAATGATATCGCTGGCACAGGATCGCATATCCGAAAATCTCAATCTGAAAAATGAACTCTATCTAAAGAGCTTCGATTTCGAACCGAAGCAGATCAATACCGCTGACTCAGAGCAGACTGTGAACTTCCTGGCCACCATCTATGCCAAGAATGGCCTCATGAATAATTCATCAACTGGATTTGCCACACAGGCGACCTTCCTCGGGCCACACTCATTTTCTAATAAGAGTTCCTGGTTCTCCAAACCAGAGATGAATGCAATTTTCCTGTCGCCCTCGGTCTTGGGCGATTCAACAAACGGCACCTACAAGGGAACTATAGATTTTCCGAAAGGAACCGCAGAAGGCGTCTGGCAATTGGAATCAATTAAGCTAGTGGACAACAAAGGCCAGATACGAGAGCTGAAAGGCGATGATTTAGAATCTCTTCCAAAGGAACTGCAAATAAAGGTAAGTAAACTGAAATGGATAGGGATTCTAATAGGTGTTCCATTGGCCGTCGCAATAATCTTGATGGCAATCTTCGGACTTATGAAGGATCCCTTTTCAAGAATATTTGGAATACTTGGTTTCGAAGCCAAAAAAAACAGCGGCGATACCAAAGGAATCAGGACTATGTATAAAGGACAAGATGGAGCTACAAGCTCTTCAAAATTCCAATTCTTGCTTTGGGTATGTGTGGTATTGTATGCATATATTATAATAGTATCTGATGCTTACATGAACCATAGAATGGGTTCGCTTGGACTCTCAGTCCCTGATAACCTTTTGCTGGCCATGGGGCTCAGCACAACCACTATGCTTGCGGCAAAAGGAATAACCAGCAAATATGTGGAGGAGAAAAAGATAGATAAATCAGATACTAAGGGTGGTCTCTTCTATGACGACCATGGGTATCCAGACCTATCCCAGATACAGCTCATATCCTGGACAGTGATCGGGATTGGAATTTTCCTCTTGAAGACTCTGAGCGATGTCATAGGCTCCTCTGGTGCAGTTTCGGGACTGCCAGATATAGATCAGACCCTCTTAATGCTAATGGGGATCGGCCAGGGTGCCTATATTGGGAAGAAGATAATCACAAAAGATGCGTCTGTCCAGTAACAGCCTCTGGAGATAGTCTGATCTCAAAGACCCCCCCTTATTTTTCTCTTCAATTTCCGATAAGTTTCTTCCCTTCACCTGTCAGGCTGGACAGAAATGACCGGCAGACAAGGGGATTGGCCATCATCTCCGGCAGGCCAAGCTCTCTTACGGCCTCACTGCATATCTCCATCTGGTTGTCAGAGCCTTTCCTTTCCGCTGCCCTGATAACAGATCTGTGAATTCTCTGAAGATAGTCGAGGCCCTGGTCCATGATGCGGTAGGCATCCTCTCCCTGTCGCGGCTCATCCCAGGCCGATAGAAGAAGATTGATGCCCTCAATTGCCTTCAGCCTCTGAATTGATGCCATGCTGCTCTTGATGTCGTCATAAATGGGCATCTCTCCCGCCAGAGTAATGGCATCGCCGGAGAACAAAACACCCTCTTCCTGCATCCATAGAGAGATCGATCCGGGAGAGTGACCGGGGGTGTGCAGCACATCAAGATGCATTTCAGGCTCCAAATAAAGAACATCCCCCTCATTCAGAATTCTATCGACTCGAACCGATCCCTTCACCAGGGAATAAAAGCCGGGCACTGGCCTATCTTTCAACTGCTGATCCGGATTCTCGATCCAGACCCTGTCCGCGCCGTGCGCTGCTACAGAGCAGCCGGAGATCTCTTTTATGGCCTGCGCTGCCCCGATATGGTCGGGATGCCCGTGAGTCAGGATCATAAGGGAGATCTCCTCTGGATTGCGGCCCGTATTCCGGAGATATTCAGGGATAATTCCCGCGNNGGATGCCACACCACTACCGATAAGTGTGATCTCCCGGCCGTAGATCATATAAACATAAACGAAGCGCGGAAGTGAGCGGCCGGATGGATCGGTGATCTGGAAGGGGATCTTCAATGCATGGATATGATCTGTGATCTTCATCTCAACCTCTCTCTCGATCCCGCTCTATCTTTTCCATCTTAAGATCATTTCAGACCGGCTTTTCCGCTTTGGCCAGACCGCTCTCCACAGCATCCCGGATGATATAACCACCCACATGAAGCACCGTGTCGCCCAGCTCATTGTCCCTCTCCATGGAGCCGGTGCAGGGATAGGAGTGGTGGGCCTCGGATATTCTCTCTCTCAGATCGGGCTGGTCCGGCTCCAGACCCAGCATCCTCTTGGCCACAAACCAGGTGGAGCCGCAGGGTGCGCTCCGGACCACATTGGCAGCCAGGATGGAATGCTTGCCCTCCCGGCTCTTCTGTAAGGTGAACTCAATGACCGGATCGCCGATCTTGGCCTCTTTCAGGAAGCTGGATATTAATGGCTTGGCCGGATCGGGGCGAAGAGCGCAGAAGGGCTTGGCAAAGGCCGCCTCCATTCCGAGTTCTGCCGCCTTCTCCTCCACCTGCTTTCTCTGGCCCAAGGGCATTTCTCGGGGAGACTCCGAGCCGCCGATGATGCCCTTCACCCCTGCCTCCTTGAGCTTGGGAAGCATGCCGTAGAGGATGTCAGGATGAACATTGACCACAATGGCGATGTCTGCGGCAGGGATATTCTGAGGCAGTAGCGGATCCACATCATCTATGAAGTCCCCTAAGGATGCCGGATCTGGCATCTCCACCAGCGCCACAATGTCCTTGCCCAGGTCCGGGGCCACATTCCGGCACTGAGTGCAGGCTTCTCCACATGAGATGCAAAATCCGGAGTAATTCACCAGGTTGCCGGCCACCCGGCTCCCGAATTCGCCACTATAAAATATTATGACCTTCATTTCTTCACGTCCTCACTCTTTTTCTGTCGATCCATTGATCATGCAGATGAACTTCTCCAGCGCAATATCCTTTCCCGACTCACTAATAGCCTGAGAGACCAGTCGGACCAGATTGGAGCAGCAGGGAACCTCCATATGCAATACAGTGATCTCCCTTATATCATTGCAGCGCAGTATCTCAATCAATTTCCTCAGGAACGGTCCATTCTCGTCCAGCTTGGGACAGCCTATGACAACCACCCTGTCTTTGATGAATTCAGAGATGGATGGAGAGGCAAAGGCAGAGCAGTCAGCAGCTATGAGCAGCCTGGCATCTTTAAAATAGGGCGCATCGGTGTGTGCCAGGCGCATCTGTATGGGCCAGCTGCATAGCTGGGAAGATGCGTCCAGCGGCTGCATATGACGCTGTGGCCCCTCTCCCGAGGCTTTATGGAGGGCGGCATGGCAGGGGGATATGGGCATGGCCTGGATTTTTGTGGAAGGCTTATCCTTTGCCGATTCCTCTTGCTGGCTTTTTGATCTACTCAGATTTGCTCTGGCCGCTTCTTCATCAAATGGCTGGGCCTCCCTCACCTCAATGGTTAGAGCGCCGGTGGGGCACTCCCCGATGCAGGCTCCCAGGCCGTCGCAAAAAGCATCGCTGACCACGCGGGCCTTTCCGTCTGCCAGCTTTATGGCTCCCTCGGAGCAGGCGATTATGCAGCTGCCGCAGCCGTTGCATAACGATTCATCTATCTTGATTATCTTTCTCTGGACCAATTTCCCATCACCATCCGCCATCTTCCTGACCCTAAAATTGCATTGGCTTTGCTCCCCCTCATCTCTGAGGGGGAGATGAAGCCAACAGAATAATCCAAGGCCGGCTTCAGCCCAGCATCTTCTTTATGTCCTCATCCGGGGTGCTGATGAGCCGGATGTCGTACTTGTCCACCAGGATCTTCAGCATATCTTCATTGACCCATCCGGGCACAATCGGCCCCAGATAGATGCCTTTTATGCCTAAAGCCAAGAGAGACCAGAGTACGGCTACAGCTTTCTGTTCCATCCAGCTGACCACCAGGGTCAATGGCAGATCGTTTACGCCTATTCCGAAAAGCCCTGCTAGCGCTTGGGCCACCTCCAGAGCTACGATGGCATCATTGCACTGTCCCAGGTCGATGAGGCGGGGGATGCCCTCGATGTCTCCCAAATCCAGGTCGTTGAAGCGGTATTTTCCGCAGGCCAGGGTGAGGATGACTGTGTCCTTGGGCAGCTTCTGCACAAACTCCCTGTAGTAGTCCCATTTTCGGGATGGGCCGTCGCAGCCTCCCACCAATAAGAACCTCTTGATCTTTCCTGCCGTCACCAGATCCTTGATCTTGGCGGCATGGCCCAGCAGGACGGAGGTGGAAAAGCCGGTGGTGAGGACATACTCGCCAGGCGCATCGGGCAGCTCCGGGAGAGATCGGGCTTTAGCGATAACCTCGGAGTAATCATAGCCGTCGATGTGCCTGACTCCCGGAATGTAGACCGGCCCGGTGGCAAACATGCGATCCCTGTACTCCTCCCGGGGGATGAGGAAGCAGTTGGATGTTCCCAGAAGGGCCATGGGATAATTGGCAAATAGCTCTCTCTGATCGAACCAGGCCTTGCCCAGGTTTCCGGCCAGGTTCCTGAACTTTCGCAGCCCCGGGTAGCCGTGGGCGGGAAGCATCTCCGAATGGGTGTAGACGAATACATCCGAGCCCTCCACCTGCTCCAGGAGCTTATGAAGAGCGTTCATGTCGTGGCCGGTTACCAGGATGCCGTGGCCCTTGACTGTGCCGGTTCTCACCTGGGTCGGCGTGGGCTCGCCGAAGGTATCGATATGGGCCTTCTTGAGCAGCTTCATGGTCTTGATGTTCATCTCACCAGCTTTTACCGCCAGGTTCAGGAACTCCTGGGGGTCGAAGTTCACATTGGTGAGTGTAGAGAAGAAAGCCCGCTCTATGAATGCGTCCACCTCCGGATCGGTATAGCCCAGCTCCCGGGCGTGGTAGAGATAGGCGCTTATGCCCTTGATGGCAAAGAGCAGGTTGTCTTGCAGTCTTGCCACTGTAGCTTCCTTTCCACATACTCCCTTGATGGTGCAGCCTGTGCCCCCTGCAGTCTGGGAGCACTGATAGCAGAACATGTCCAGCTTTTCTTTTGCAGCCATTTAATCGTCCTCCAATTTCAGTGATTGTCAATATGGTGTATATCAGTCAATTCTCATTTTCAGGCTTTTCCTGCCCTGCAGTATTATTAAGATACCAAAGTATTTAGCCTGAGATGTTTCTGGAAAGATACCATGCAGGAAGGATGCACAGTCAATCTTACCGTCAAGTACATCGCCAGAAAATGGACATTGCTCATTCTCCTGGAGCTATATAAGGGGAAGGATCATACCAGACGATTCTCCGAGCTGAAGAGCTGTCTGTACGGCATCACCCAGAAGGTGCTCTCTGCCCGACTTAAAGAGCTGGAGCGGGAGGGGCTGGTGGAAAACAGGGTAGACAGCAATAGCTTTCCGGTAAGGAGCGACTACACCCTCACCGAGAGCGGCCTGGAGATAATCGAGATCATCAAGGATCTCAAGTTATGGGCTCTGAAATGGAAGATCAGCAACATCGAGTGCGGCAGTCAGGACTGCAGCAGATGCGTTTTATAAGATTTCAATTCTACTGGTGGCTATATTTCTGGAGAGAAAGCACATTTCAAACCGACAGCACTTTGCCGTGCCTGTCGATCTTTCCCTCGGAGATGCGGGTGGAACTGATGCGAATGCTGTCCTGAGCCATCTGGTATTCGATCAATGAGATCTGGAGTGGCTTTAAATTCCGCTTGGCCCGCAAGCGATTGATCTTCTCCGCCATGGGCAGGGTCTCCGGTGAGACCACAATATAGTCAAAGTCCTCATAAATGGATGGGCCGCACTGATCATCGATCTTGGTTACGCGCACGTCGCTAACGCCAAAGCAGATTCTCACTACCGACCTCAATTTCTCCGCCCTGATCTTGAAATCCTGCACCGGCCTCTTACGGCTCGCCCGGGCCATCTCGTCGGAGGTCAGACCAATGATCACCTCTCCTCCCCGGCCCAGCTCAAAGGCTCGCCTGAGCAGGGCGATGTGACCGTCATGAATGGGATCAAATGTGCCGCCTACCGCAACCCTGGCCATACAGGCCCGCCAATGAGGGGTACGGTATAAGTACTTGGCGGGCAGCACCATGCGGTCAGGGCCGGGATTGAATTCTCCGGACCCTATAGCGCTCTAAAATTCTGGCAACGATGCGGCTGGAGCCGCAAAGATCGCACGGCTCGCGCTCGGTGATGCGCACCACCCTGCATTGCAGGCCTCGGCGAAAGAGCTCCTCTTGCAGCAGATCCTCGTCGAAATGCTGATCGTACCCGAGGGTGATCACATCCGGTCGGAGCTGCTCGATGGTCCGGAAGATGTCCTTCTCCTCTCCCAGGATGGCCCGGTCCACCGCTTTCAGTGCAGCGATCATCCTTCGCCTCTGCTCCTCGGGGAGGATGGGCTTGGGCTTGTGGCGAACATTGACATCCCTGGCCACAATCACCACCAGCTCGTCGCCCAGTGCCCGGGAGCGCTCCAGGTAAAGGACATGGCCGGGGTGGAGCAGGTCAAATGTGCCCGTGGCCACTACCAGCGTCAAGGCTCATCCTCACCGAAATGGCTCATCCATATCTTCATCGAATTCATCATCAAAGCCGTCGTCTTTGAAATCAACATCCAGGACCGGAAGATCACGCCGCTTTCCCGCACCATCATAACATATCCAGGCGCTCTCGTCATAGGGGGGACCGACGATGATGTTATAGTCGCCGGTGCGGGAGAAGAAGAGTATATCCGGCTCGGAGNNGCCGGAAGGGTGGCTGTGGGCTGAGCCGGCCACAGACATGTTGGGCAGCATATAGAGGCGCACCAGGGCGCTCATGCGGGAGCTTTCTGTGCCGGGAAGTATGATCACATCGCTGATGATATCCTCCTCCACTGAAAGCAGTCCAGCGAACTCATTGGGCTCTGAGGAGCGGGAGGCCTCCAATATGAAATGCAGGGTATCGCGGGCTATTCCTCTAACCTTTTTCTTCATCATAGAATATCATCTCTGCAAATGCTTTATGTCGCCTCAGCCGCCCTCTCAGGCCGCAGATGAATGCAATCGCCAGCCAGGATCCTTCTCTTATCCCCGCCTTGCTCCAGGATCAGAGCGCCATCCTGGTCCAGATCCAAGACCTGGCCCATGAGGTCGCCCTCTGGGGAGCTTATGCGCACCCGCTTTCCCAGGGTCAGCGAGCGGCTGCGCCACTCCTCATAGAGCTCATGGCTCTCTATATCATCGAGTGCCTGCTCCATCTCATTCAGGATTGCAGCGATAAGTGCGCATCGGTCTATGCTTTTTCCCAGCCTTGCTGCAAGGGAGGTTGATCTCCATTGGCTTGGAAAAGCGGCAGTGTCATTATTGGCATTCAGCCCCACTCCCACCACGGCATAATCCAGCCGGTCAACCTGGGCACCCAGCTCAATCAGTATGCCGCAGACCTTATGCTCCCGGATCAAGATGTCGTTGGGCCATTTGATTCCTGCCTCCAGCCCCAGCTGGCGGATGGCCCGGCAGATGGATACGGTCGCAGCCATGTTAATGCGGTAGATCCGGGAGAGGGGTATATCCGGCCTCACGATCAGGCTCATCCAAATTCCCCCCGGAGGAGAGGCCCAGCTCCGGGAGAGCCGGCCCCGTCCCTCCTTCTGGGTCTCGGCCAGGATTACGCTGCCACTCTTCCGCTGGCCGATGGATGAGACGGCCACAGAATTGGTGGAAGAAGCCTCCGCCAGTATCAAGATCTCCCTTCCCAGCCACCTGGTGGTCAGATCCTTGTTTATCCGGGCGGCGTCCAGCCGGTCCGGCTGCTCCATTAAGAGGTAGCCCCGGCGGGTGGAGGAGGCGATCTTGTATCCTCTCCGGCGGAGGGCCTGGATCTGCTTCCATACGGCAGCCCGGGAGATTCCCTGCCTCCTGGCTATATCCTCCCCCGAGACCCACTCTCCCTGCACCAGGAAAGAGAGGGCATCTGCGGCGGGCAAACTCAGCTCTTCTCCCCTGCCTTCTGGCGGCTGAGATAGGATCCCACGGCTGCGGCTATGGCCGCGACCTGGCGGTTGTCTGCACCCAGTGCGGAGGCAAGGGTCATTCCCTTCTCGTAGTCCTCTATGGCCACCGCTTTGACCGCCTCAACTATGTTCTCCTCTTTGATGAAGTGGGTGTTTATGTCTCCGCTTCTAAACCTCTTGTTGCGGAGAACTGCTTTGTGGAATATGATATTGGTGTTCACACCGGTGATGATGTACTCATAAAGGGCCCGCTCCATCCTGGCTATGGCCTCTTTTCTGTCTTTGCCGTGGGCCACCAGCTTGGATATCAAAGAGTCGTAGTAAGGAGGTATGACATATCCGGTGTAGACACCGCTGTCCACCCTGATCCCCGGCCCCCCCGGACTGCGGTAGCGTTTGATCTTGCCTGGAGAGGGGGCGAAGTCGTTGAGGGGGTCCTCAGCATTGATCCGGCACTCAATGGCCCAGCCGTTGATCTTCATGTCGCTCTGGTCGTATGCCAGGGGACAGCCGGCAGCCACTATAATCTGCTCTTTGGCCAGGTCCACTCCGGTGACCATCTCGGTGATGGGATGCTCCACCTGCAGGCGGGTGTTCATCTCCAGGAAGTAGAAGTCGCCCCGGGAGTACATGAACTCCACTGTACCGGCGCTGGTATAGCCTATGGCCTTGGCCGCTTTGACCGCAATGGATCCCATCTTCTCTCGCAAATCCTCGCTCATCACCGGGGAGGGCGACTCCTCAATCAGCTTCTGGTGGCGGCGNNGTCGGCCAGGATCTGAAACTCGATGTGCCTGGGCTCGGCGAGATACTTCTCAATGTAGATGGTGTCGTCTCCAAAGGCGCTCCTGGCCACGGACTGAGAGGAGGTGAGGGCGGGCATCAGCTCCTTTTCGCTCTGAACTATCTTCATGCCTATGCCGCCCCCTCCTGCCGCCGGCTTGAGGATGATGGGGTAGCCTATGGCGTCGGCGATCTCGGCGGCTATGTCCGGATCGCTGATGCCCTGCTCGATGCCGGGGACAATAGGCACTCCGGCGTCCTTCATGGTCTGGCGGGCGGTGATCTTGGAGCCCATGGCATCTATGGCCGAGGATGGGGGGCCGATGAAGACTATGCCGTTCTCCTCGCAGGCGGAGGCAAAGCTGGTGTTCTCGGATAGAAAGCCGTAGCCGGGATGGATGGCCTCCGCTCCGGTATCCAGAGCAGCTTTGATGATTTTGTCGATCTTCAAATAGCTCTGGCTGGAGGGAGCCGGGCCGATGAAGACTGCCTCGTCTGCATATTTGGCGAAAAGGGCGTTCTTGTCCGCTTCGGAGTAGACGGCCACGGTGGAGATGCCCAGCTCTCGGGAGGCGCGCATCACCCGGATGGCTATCTCTCCCCGGTTGGCGATGAGGATCTTATTGAACATCCCCTGAGCTAAAGCGCTGCCAAGGTAAAACCTTTTTGGAAAGCCATCGGCTTTCCTTTAATTTTCAGGCTCAAGCGGCTGATTCAGCACCAGAAAGAGAAAGATGGAAAAAGAGAAGATAAAGTTGAGCAAAAGCTAAAAATGAATAGCTTATAATGATGCAGCATGAAGCCCAGGGATTTATCCAAAGAAGAGTGCTCTAGTATCCTCTCCGCCGCCAGGTACGGCCGGCTGGGGCTGGCCAGAGAGGGCCGGCCATATGTGGTGCCCATGTCCTATGTCTATGCTGACGGCAGGATCTATCTTCACTCCCGGGGGGGAGGGATGAAGATGGAGTATGCCGCTGCCAATCCCAGGGTCTGCTTTCAGATCGACCAGCTGGACAATGGGCACTGGTCTTCCGTCATCGCCTTCGGCCAGGTAAAGCTAAGGGACGATATCGAGGCCAAGCAGAGGATGTTCGATGCCTTCATGGCCAAGGGCCAGGGGGGGCACGGGGGAAAGAAGTTCTCCCGCGAGGAGCTGGAGAGGATGCCCATGACCGTCTGGGAGATTGAGATCGAGGAGCTGACCGGGCGCGAGGGCGTCTGGTAGACTCGTTTTGATGAATCAATATTTCTTTTGAGGAAGATATGGCCCCGGCAATAAAGTGGACGGAAAAGTACCGGCCCGCCTCGCTCAAACAGGTGCTGGGAAACGGCAAGGCGGTGGAGGAGCTCGGGGCCTGGGCGGATTCCTGGGAGAGGGGCCGGCCCATCACCGGAGCGGCCATACTTTACGGCCCGGCGGGCACAGGCAAGACATCCGCCGCCCTGGCTCTGGCAGCGGAGAAGGACTGGGACTATATCGAGATGAATGCCAGCGACGCCCGCACGGCAGGGATGATCCAGAGGATAGCCGGGCCAGCCTCCCGCTCCACCACTTTCTCCGGCCGTCGCAGGCTGGTGATTCTGGATGAGGCGGACAATCTGCACGGCACGGCGGACCGGGGGGGGGCGGCGGCCATGCTGCGGCTGGTGCGGGAGACGGGCCAGCCGGTGCTGCTTATCGCCAATGAGTATTATGAGATAGACAAAGCTCTGCGGGATGCGGCCAAGGGAATACAGTTTCGATCCCTGCGGGCCACCACCGTGGCCCAGGCCCTGCGGGGGATATGCCAGGTGGAAGGGGTGGAGTGCGAAGCCGATGCACTGATGCTTATAGCCGAGCGGGCGGGAGGAGACATGCGCTCGGCCATCAACGATCTTCAAGCGGCGGCGGAGGGGGAGAGCGCCGTTCGGGTGGAGGATGTGGCCACGGCGGAGAGGGATGTAAAGTCCTCCATATTCAAGGTTTTAGAGGTCATATTCAAGGGCAGCAACTCCGTGGAGGCCCTGCAAGCGTCCTATGATTTGGACGAGAGCCCGGAGGATCTCATAAACTGGGTGGATGAGAACCTGCCCCTGGCTTACAGTGGGGCGGATCTGTGGCGGGGCTATGAGAGCCTGGCCCGGGCGGATATGTTTTTGGGCCGGGTGAGGGTGCGGCAGAACTACGGGCTGTGGCGCTATGCCGGATTTCTCATGACCGGAGGGGTGCAGGCGGCCCGCGCCGAGCGGCGGCATGGATATGTGGCCTTCCGGCCCCCCAGCCTTTGGCGACGCATGGGCCAGACCAGGAAGGCCCGAAGCGTGCGGGATGCGGCGGCCAAAAAGATAGGCGCGCATTGTCATGTCTCCGCTGCCTTCGCCCGGGCGGAGCTGATGGGCTTTGTGGGCCTGCTTTTGTCGGACAAGAAAAGGGCCGCCTCCCTGGCGGCGGAGCTGGGGCTGGAGGCGGAGGAGATAGCCCTGCTCTTGGGCAGCAGCCCCAGCACCAAGAAGGTGCAGAGCATCTATGAGGAGGCCCAGAAAATCCGGGCGGCGGAGGAGTTCCAGGAGATTGAACTGGGATGGCAGTCGACAGCGCAGCGCTCCCTGGGGCATGCTCCGCAGGCTGCGCCAGCAGAGGAGGCGCTGGAGGCGGTCCTCACGGCGGCAGCGAAGCCGGAAGGCTCTGCACCGGCTGAGCTGGCCAGGGCGGAAGCTGCCCCGGCAGACGGGCCGGAGGGGGAGGAAAAGCCAGCCGAAGGGCCGGAGGCGGCGGTCCCGGCCAGGAAGAGGGGCAGGCCCAAAAAGACGGAGGGCGGGGAGAAGGTGGAGAAGAAGAGCGGAGCGAGAGAAGGGAAGAGGCAGAAGTCGCTGTTTGACTTTTAAAAATTTCATTGAATTTAAATATGCAAACCTTTTTCTGGATGGAATGAAGAGACTTCTTGATGAATCGAAGGATCGGCTGGGCATTTGCCACTTTTTTGCTTTTCTTCTTGCTCATTTCTACTGCATTATCGGTCAATGAGAGCAGCAATTCATCTGCGATAAACTCGAGCAATGAATCCTTTCTCACTTCATTTGACGATATTTATGGATGGCTCAAAGACAATTCTGAGGTTCTGCAGAGTCTGGCTGTCTTAGCAGGACTTATTTTGTATATAAAAAGATCTTGGCTTATGCATCTTTTTAAACGTAGTCATGTCCCGGAAAAGAATTTGAATTCGGAGAGTCTTATTGATGATTCAGAATCAAATATAAAAATTCCAGAAGGACTCTTCAGAGTTGCAATGAGACCGAATCCAAGTTTCACTGGCAGAGAGACGTTTTTGAAAGTGCTTAATGAATCAGCCATTCAGAAGACCAACCACCCCAAGATCTTCGCCCTTGTCGGCAATGGAGGAATGGGCAAGACCCAGATCGCATTGCAGCATGCCTATGATCCTAATAACGATTTTAAATACATCTGGTGGCTGCGCTCCGAGGAGCCTGCTACCCTCCTGGAGGACTACATCTCCATTGCCAGAGATCTCAGTCTCCCCGGATGGGATTTGAGGGATACCGATCAGACCGTGGCTACGGTGAAGAACTGGCTAGCGAAAGAGTGCGATTCTCGCTGGCTGCTGGTATTCGATAATGCCCAGAAGCGAGGAGACCTGGAGAGATACATCCCTGTAGCCGGAAGCGGCCAGATAATCATCACCTCCCGATTATCAGTTTGGGACGGCTTTGCTCAATTGATGGAGGTGGGAGTCTTTCAGAGGGATAAAATGGAGGGGGAATCAGTCGATTTCCTCCTGAAGAGGACTGGCAAGAAAGATAGAGAGGGCGCAGCCGACCTGGCAGCCGAGCTGGGAGACCTGCCCCTGGCTCTGGAGCAGACTGGAGCTTACATCAAGGAATCGGGGATCTCATTTGCGGATTACCTGGTGCGGCTCAAGGAAAATAGAAGAGAGCTGCTTTCCAAGGGCAAGCCCCTTAGCTATCCTGATAGCGTGGCCACCACCTGGGAGATCTCCTTTAAAGCAGTTCAGGAAGCGATTCCCGCAGCTGGCGATCTCCTCAACCTCTTGGCATTCCTGGCTCCCGACGCCATTCCCAGGAGCCTTCTGGATGGAGCCGAACACCTGCCTGAGCCCCTCTCCACATGTGTCCGGAATTCCGGGCGGCTGGATGACTGCATCGCCCTTCTGAACAGGTACTCGCTGATCGGCGCCACTGACAATCTATTTTCAATTCATCGGCTGGTGCAGGCAGTGGTCCAGGACCGGCTGAGCCCGGAGGACCAGAGGATATGGGCTGAGTCCGCTTTGAAAATGGTCAATGATGCCTTTTCTTTCAGCCAGTTGGATGAAGGGACCTGGGAGAAGTGCTCAAAGCTCTCCTCCCATGCCCTTTCTGCCTCTGAGCATTCAGAGAGGCTGGAGGTCTCGCAGCAAGAGACGGCAGTTCTCTTAAATTCCCTGGGAAATTATCTTCACAACCGGATGGAGCTTGCCTCAGCCAGGGCCGTTCTGGAGAGGGCGCTGGCCATAGACGAGAAGGCCTTCGGGCCGGAGCACACCAAAGTGGCCATAAGAGTCAACAACCTCGGCTTGGTGCTGAAAGATCAGGGCGACCTGGAGGGAGCCCGGAAATGCTGCGAGAGGGCGCTGGCCATAGACGAGAAGGCACTCGGCCCGGATCACACCGGCGTGGCCTCGATTGCCAACAACCT
>DAWB01000190.1:18884-33390 GCA_002505805.1 Methanosaeta sp. UBA80
ATCAGGGCGACCTGGAGGGAGCCAGAAGATGTGCCGGGAGGGCGCTGGCAATTTTCGAAAGCCGATTGGGAAAGGATCACCCCAATTCTATTTTGGCGAGAAGCAACCTCCGAATGCTGCAAAAATAGGTTTCATGAAAGGAATTCATCTTCCAGGTTAAGCCTGCCGACCCGGTCATGGTGGCTGAGGTGGGCGGCCTCTTTTTCCAGCACTCCCCCGAACAAGGTCAGGGCCATCCGGGAGGCAGCGAAAAAAAGCGATGCCAGAGCCTGCACCTCTAAGCCCGCAGCCTCAAGTCCGGAGCGCCTACATCGGGGCCATGCACTTGTCAGCCCTGGGCCAATGGGCCGGAGATGACGGGCCGCTCCGGCATCCTGGAGAGAGCCAGAAAGGGCGCGGAGAAGCTGCGAGTGGAGTTCCATCTGGCTGTTAAAGCCGAAGCAGAGATATCTAGCTCCGGCCAGCTGCAGGAGCCCGCTAAAAGAGGGAAAGAGCTATTTACTTACAATACTTACAGTATGGCCATGCTTGCCAATAAGCGCATTCCTGTGACTGAATCAGTGTGGGTCGAACTATCTGGCTTGAAATCAGCGGGACAGACCTACTCCGATCTTTTGGAGGAAATGATCGAAGATCGAAAGAAAGCTCGATTATTTCGGGATATGGAAAGGATTGAAGAAGAGGATGAGTTCGCGGAGTTCCCGTGGTAGCCTTTCAGATAATCATCAGCAAGAGGGCTTTAGAGTATATTGAGGCCTTGCCCCCCAAAAGCCAGAGGATTGTGATTGAAAGGTGCAAAACACTTGCTGAAGATCCATTTCCCGGGCAGGGTGACAGAGAACTAATCAAGAGAAAAGGTCACAAGGACATCTATCGCTTGCATATTTCTCGATCCTACACTGCTTTTTATAAAATATATACAGAAGAGAGAATAGTTAAAATCCTGGAAATAATGACCATTGAGCATGCACACAAGATCTACGGTCGATTCTGATACAAAGCCTGCGTCTAGATGGTGCATGGAGCCTTCGCCGTCCCGGCCCAGGATTTGGCATATTCGGGCCCCGCAATCCTGCCAGGGAGCGATAAGATCTAATATGACGAGGAGATACTTGAGTGGGCAGGGCCCGTGGTCTAGCTGGNNGCGTTCGAATCGCGTCGGGCCCATAAGTCTCTCGTTCTCCCATTTCATTTTCCGGATGCATTTTCTTCTCGTCCTAAGAATCTATTTTTCCTGGTTCATCTCAAAAAGAGCAGAGTGGCCAGACCCAAAAGACTGATGGGCAAAAAGATCCTGGCCATGCCCAGGCCGAACTCCCTGGTTCCCAGCACATAGGCTATGGCCAGCTTGACCAGGGTGTTGGTCACCGCCGCCAGGATGATGGCCGTCACCGCCACATTGCTGCTTAAAGTGGTTCCCACCAAAGAGGCCATGGTCAATGTTATGGCATCGACATCAGCCAGCCCGGAGACTATGCCTGCGGCATAGATTCCAGCATCACCGAAGTAGACATTGGCCAGCTTGGAGACAACCAGAATGAAGGCGAAGAATGCTCCGAACTTGAGGGCAGGTATGATCCGAAATGGATCTTTTACATTGAAATCCCTTCCCGGCGGGCTGCTCTTTCTGACCCACATATAGGCTAGGGCAAAGCCTGCCAAAGTCATGAGCAAGAGCGGTATCAGAAGGGCGAAGAAAAGGCTTCTATTGAGAATTAAGACGATGAAG
This sequence comes from Methanosaeta sp. UBA80, assembly GCA_002505805.1. GTDB lineage: Archaea > Halobacteriota > Methanosarcinia > Methanotrichales > Methanotrichaceae > Methanothrix. The sequence continues at coordinate 20,614 of DAWB01000190.1, forward strand.
AGCACTCTGAGAAACATGGTACAGCTGGCGATGGCGGTGGCAAAGATGGCCGAGGGCAATATCTCTCGGTTCTCTCTTACCTGCTCGGCCATGGAGGAGGTCACGGCAGTGCTGGAGACCAGGCCCCCCAGTATGCCGGTGAGGGAGAGTCCCCTCTCCGCTCCCAGGATGCGAATGAGAATATAGCCCACATAGCCAATGAGGCTGACCATGACCACGAACAGCCAGACCTGGCGGGGATTGAGAACGCCCCAGGGGTCCAGCGGCTCCTCCGGCAGAAAGGGATAGATGACCAGGGCGATTATGCCCATCTTCAGGGTGTCCAGCAGATCCGTCTGGTTTAATGCCTCAACGTAGCGGTGGGTGATGGTCCGGGTGGCCAGGACCCAGGTGGTGATGATGGCTAAGGCCACAGCCAGAAGTGTGCTCTCGGGAAAACCGGCCAGCATCCCCAGGGCGAAGGTGACCACCGTGGCTACCGCAGCGGTGAAATCGACCCTTCCCAGAGCGCTGACCGAGGTGGCATATCCTACCGAGGCCAGAATGGTGAATGCCGCCATGCCCGCTATGGCAAAGCCGGAGCCGTAGTGCTGAGCCAGAGCAGAGCAGAGGCTGCCTAAAAGGGCAATGAGTATGAAGGTGCGCAGGCCAGCCACGCCTCGAATCTTGTCTTCAATCATCCGGCGCTGCCGCTCCGTTCCTATGAGAGCACCAATGAGCATGGCGATGAGAAACGGATAGATATCGGCAAAATCCATATATCACCATTATCATTTTTCCGGTTAATAGCTTTGCATGGTTGATGCTTGCCCCTTTTAATGGAGATGTCGGGCCATACATCCCACCATGCAGCAAGCGGCAGGGCAGTCAATTAGAAATCAATTTTAGATTCACGATTCATGCTAAAATATAAGACCTTCTGCAATTTACAATTTAGATAAATTTATTAGTTCTCAATGCCTTACTTATTATGATCAATATGAGCTATATAATGGTTTTATTGTTGCTGCTCTCTTGCCTTCCCGCTGCCATGGCTGAGGTTGATCTGTCACAATCCGTCGAGGCCACCACGGCCCTGACTCTTCCCCTGGATTCGGTGACGATTTATCCTGACGGTCTCATGGCAGTGAAGAGAGAGGGGAGCCTGGATGTAACTGAGGGAGTGCATAAGTTTGTAATCAATCTTCCCGCCAAAGCGGATAAGAGCTCTGCTCTCCTCTCGGTCAGCAATGCCACCCAGGAAAAGGTGGTATATGAGGTCAGCCCGGTCTACACTCTCAACATCACCGACGCCGGGGCGCAGAGCTTCGGCCTCTCCTATCTCATGCCTAGAGCCGCCTCCTGGCAACCCAGATATGACCTGCAGCTAAAGAGTGATGAGGTCCTTGTTCGAGCCAGTGCAGTGATCAGAAACCTGGGTGGCGAGGAGCTGAAAGGGGTGCGGCTCAAGCTGGTATCCGGCCTGCCGGCGGTCCAGCCCTATCCCCTGGCTAAAGTCCAGACTGAGGCGCTGAGAGGCTATGCAATGGCGGCAGCACCGGCTGAAGAGGTGGCGATGGACTATGCCATAGAGAGCCCGTCCCCTGCCACCGGCGAGCTGGAGACCCTCTATATCTTCGAGCTTGATGGACGGAAGGATCTGGTCATGGACAAGGAGATAGGATTTCCCTTATTCGAGGTGGAGGCTCCCATGCTCCGGGTCTATACCTGGAATGCCTACGATGATCCGAACGGACCGGTCAGAGAGGAGATCCGGGCCAACAATAGCCTCGTGAATCCCTGGCCTTCTGGCCATGCCCTGCTCTACAGAGAGGGGGAGTATGTCTCCGGAATAGAGATGCCCTACACCCCGGCAGGAACCAATGCCACACTGGATTTGGGGCCTTCTGCGGATATCAAGGTGGAGAGCAATCTGGCCGACTACAACCTCACCGAGAACATCAAGGTGATTGAATCAAAGGGCGGCAATAGTACCGTAAAGGAGACCATTGAGACATGGACCTACAATTTAAGCATAACCAGCAATTTGGACCGCAATGCTTCCCTGGAGGTAACTGACAGCAAACCGGCCGAGGCCAGGATTCTGGAGATCTCACCCGATCCCAAGGAGATAACCGCCACCAGCCTCAAATGGGATTTGCCGCTATCTTCCCGCCAGAAGATGGCTGTGATTTACAGCTATGCGGTGACCAGAACGGAGAGCCTTGGTGGCCTTTAAACCGACTCTTTTTTAATTTTTTTAAGGGCCTCGGAAAAAGATGTTTTTTGTGCCGCTTCAAGCGCCCAGCCGTGTATTGGCATGAGATGCTCTTGGAGAATTGCTGCGCCAATTACGGCACGCAATCTTTTATTCCTCCTCGACTCTCTCACAGGCTCTCCATCAGAATGCAATGCCTCGACGGCATGCGTCTTCCAGAGCAAGGTAGGCTGCATGCTTCTCATTGAGGAGCAGACAATCTCATCCTCTTTCATGAAAGCATTTTCGGATGAGTTAAGCCCACGGCACTCCCACCACCCTTAATGGCATGAAGCGGCAAACTCAATATATAATCATTATAGATATTTATAGTTGGCGCTCCGATCATCATTGCTTTGTAAGTTGTGAGGGACAAAGTTCAGTAGATTGGTGCCCGAAATCCGGTGCCTGATTCCCTTCAATCCTGCTCTCCCATCACCGGCTTTATATCACCTCATTGCCGCTGCTTGATCAGAAGAGGAGGGAGACCGAGATCACATCGCTCACAGTCTACGACGGAGCTCACGGCATCGGCGGCAATAAGATCTACCTGGAAGAGAAGGGAAAAGGCATATTCCTCGATTTCGGCAAGAACTTCGGCAAGTACGGCCTCTTTTATGAGGAGTTCCTCAAGAATCGAGACACTCGAGGCATCCATGACCTTATGTACCTCGACCTGCTGCCCAGGCTCAACATCTACCGGCCCGACCTCATCCCATCCGATCTCTCCATAAGCAGCTTCCCCACCCTCTCAGTCTCCGCCGTCCTTCTCAGCCACGCCCACATGGACCACTGCGGCAATATCGGCATGCTGCGACGAGATATTCCCCTGGTGGCCTCTGCCGAGAGCATAGTCATAATGAAGGGCATGCAGGACTGCGGTGTCACATCCCTGGAGACGGACACGGCCTACTTCTCGCCCCGCCAGCCCTCGGATGAGGTGGGCCTCTACCTCTCATCTGTGGCCGGCATGAGCTACCAGGGCCGGGACTTCTGCTCGACCGAGAAGCCCTCGCCGGCTCTGGCCGCCTTCCTCTCCCGAAAGCCCGGCCAGGACGGCAAGAGGGCCAAGAAGCTGGAGCCGGGAAGATGCTGCTGCCTCCAGGAGGCTGACCTCTCCCTGCCCTTTGAGATATCTGCCCATCCCGTGGACCACTCCATTCCCGGAGCCACCGCCTACATCCTGCGTGGCGAGAAGACCGTAGCCTACACCGGCGACTTCCGCCTGCACGGCAGGAATGAGAGCTCCAGCCGCGATTTCATCCGCCAGGCGAAGGAGGCCTCGATTCTGATCACCGAAGGCACCCGGGCCGGTCCGTCGGAAGAAGAGAGAACCTCTGAGAGATCCGTCTGCCAGGCCTGCCGGGAGTGCGTGGAAGACTCCACCGGCCTGGTCATAGCCGACTTCTCCCCCCGCAACTTTGAGCGGCTGGAGTCCTTCCAGTATATCGCCCGGAAGGCCGGCCGCCGGCTGGTGACCATGGCCAAGGATGTCTACATGCTGCACTGCCTGCAGAGCATCTGCGGATCGTGCTCCACAGACGAGATCGGGATCTACAGCGAGATCACCGACAGGTCGAGGCGGAAGTGGGAGCATGAGGTGGTGGCAGCTCATTATACCGATCGATATGTGGATCATGCCTCTATAAGGGAGAATCCTCAGGACTACATCCTCTGCTTCTCCTTCTTTGATATGAAGCACCTTCTGGACATCAAGCCTGAGGGAGGGACATACATCTACTCTGCCTGCGAGGCCTTTAACGAGGAGATGGAGATCGATTTTCGGAGGCTTTGGCAGTGGCTACGCCGCTTCGGGATATCCTCCCGCGGCTTTTTCCTGGACGGAAAAGGAGAACTGCACTTCGAGAGGCCCTACCATGCCTCGGGTCATGCCTCCGGCGAGGACATCGCCCGGGCCATAGAGCAGATCGATCCCGATGTAATTGTGCCGGTCCATACCGAGTCCTTTGACTGGTTTGCCGAAAGCTTCGAGAATGTGATGGCGGTGGAAGAGGGCAAGCGCTACGAGATCTGATTTGATCAAGATGGCTGCTGCTTCAGGGGGAAGGATCAACTATGGATATTCTGGCCAGGGCTTCTTCAGCCTCCCTGTCCCTTCCCAGGGCCTTGAGGGCCAGAGCCTTCCCCTTCCAGGCCCGAGGATCGCGGGAATCGATGGCAATGGCTTTATCGAAGCTCTCCAGGGCCTCTTTATATCGCTGCACCCGGCGAAAAGACTCCCCTCTATTGCACCAGGATTCCGGTTTGGTGGGATCGATATCTACGGCCTCCTCGAAATCCTTTAGAGCCTGATCATATAGGCCGAGCTTGCTGTAAGCCACGCCCCGGTTGAGATAGGCCTCAGCATAGTTGAGCTTCAGATCTATGGCTTGATCAAAGCACAATATGGCCCGCTCGTACTCTCCCAGATTTCCCAGAGCGGAGCCCTTGTTGTTCCAGATCTTGGGCCTGGTCTGATCGATCTCTAAAGCTCTGTCATACTCCTCTATGGAGTCCAGATGCCTTCCCATTCTTCCCTTCACCACTCCCTTATTGTACCAGGCTTTGATATATCCTGGGTCCATCTTGATGATCTCATCAAAGATCTCCAGGGACTGCTCATACATCTTGGCCCGGTACAAGACCACCCCCTTGTTGTTCCAGGCATCGAGGTAAGATTGATCAATGGCGATGGCTTTTTCAAATGCTGCTAAAGCCTCTTCCAGTTTTTTTAGACGGCAGAGGGCGAGGCCCCTGCTGTTCCAGAGAGACTTATCATGAGGAGCGATCTCCAGAGCTTTTTCATACATCATCGCCGACTCAAGATATCTGCCCTGTCGGTACAGATCGTCGGCCAGGACCCCCCAATCACGAGTTGATGACGGCTCTATATATTCTGAATGGCTCCCAAAGCTCATCGCCATCAATCCCACTTCTGGGTTGATATAATTTTACCAGGCTCCTGGGCCAAATCTCACTGTCTTTTCCCTGCCGGACCGGCAGTATCAACAGCCTCTTGCTGCCTTATGCAGCCTCTCAACTCAGAATATTTTTCTATATTTAAAAGGAAAATTTATAACCTCTGACAGCAATATAACAGCGGGTATAATTGTGAACGAGTGCGAAAACTTATTGAAGGCTACCATCTTTGAGCTGGAGAAGCTTCTGACAAGCAAGACCGTGGTAGCCGAGCCAGTTACATCGGAGGGCACGACCGTTGTGCCTCTGCTGAGCGTGAGCCTGGGTTTTGGAGCGGGAGCCGGCCCGGCCAGAGAAGGATCAGAAGGAACGGGAGGCGGAGCAGGGGGCGGCTTCAAGATGAAGCCGGTAGCGGTTATTGTAATCGAAAAAGATAGAGTCAGGGTTGAATCAGTTGAGAAGAACCGGGAGGTAAAGTATCCGATTATTGAGAGCGTTTTGGAGAAGCTTCCTCAGATCTTGAAAAAAGAGCTGAAAGACCGGGAAGAAGACAGAGTGGAGCTGGGGCATAAAGAAGGAGACAAGAAGGATACCGAGATCAGGATAGATTAGCCTTCACATGCTTCTTTCAATAGCACTAATCTCATTTTTTCTTATCCTGCTGTTGCTCCTGATCCCCGTAGACCTGGTGGGGCAGGCAGCCCCAGGTCGCAGGCAGGATATCAGCTTAGTCTGGCTCTTTGGCCTGATAAAGATCGATCTCCAGCCGCAAATAGGGACCGGGAATGGACCATCTGAGAAGAAGGCGGGTATAGATAAGAAGGCGGGTATAGGTGAGAAGGGGGGAAGAGAGAAGACGATCCATCCCCGACCGCCTATTGAAACATCTCAAGAGAAGGCTCAGGAGGAGGGCCGAAAGGAAGCCAGGGAAGAGGCGGAGAGAAAAAGCCGCGGATGGAGCCTTCAGGATGCATTGTCCATACTCCAGACCGAGGGCCTCAAGGACAACCTGAAGCTTCTTCTCAGAGGCATGGCCCGTGCCATCCGCATAAGCTACTTCAGGGCATCTTTGTATATAGGCCTGGAGGATCCTGCCGACACCGGCCTTATCGCAGCCTGCCTCTGGTCGGCTGCAGGATACCTGCAATCCCTCTACCCTATTGAGATCGATATCCAGCCAAGCTTCTGCCAGGAAAGGCTGGATGGGGAGGGCTGCGCAGCCCTGCGAATCTGGCCGGCGTTTCTGCTTCTGGCCTTGCTCAGATTTGCTCTCTCCCGGCCTTCACTCAGCGCCTCTTTGAGAATCGTGAAGATGCTGAGCCGCAAAAGGCAGAAGGCTTAGCCCTCCAGAAGTCTGGGAGGGGGCATCAGAGCTAAATAGATTCAACAATATAATTTTGTTTTCAGCCAGGAGGATTTCTATGGAGAGCAGAGATGTCATCGCCATCCTCAATGAAGACTTCATGAGGGAGCTGGAAGCCACATTGATCTATGTGAGAAACTCTTTTGTGATGATGGATTGCGAGGCCAGCCGGGTCACAGAGGCCATAGCTGTGGATGAGATGAGGCACATGTGGTGGCTGGCGGACCTGATAACAAAAAGAGGCGGAAAGCCGGTGATGCAGCATAAGGAGCTGGATTTCTCGGCTGAAGACACCTCAGGCATGCTGCAGATGCAGATCGCCCTGGAGACGGAGGGAATTGAAAAATATAAAGCCCAGATAGATATCCTGGATGATCCGGAAGTGGTCGGCGTTCTCAAGCATATATTGGACGAGGAGAAGAGGCATAGAAAGGAGTTCAGGATCAGACTGAAGGGATAATAGTCTTTTTATTTTTGGCCATTTCACCGCATGCATTTTTTTCGATAATTTCATATATTCAGCCTACCAATATAAGTTTCAGGTGTGGCGAATGAGGTCGGCATTGATTGCATTGATACTGGGCTTGCTTCTGCTCTTTTCCGGATGCATTGAGCGGCAGGAGGCTCCAGAGGTTTTGGAGCAGGAGACCACTGAGGAGTGGAAGGCGGATGGGATTATTGGCGATGGCGAGTACTCTCGCAGCGTGCTCCTGCAGGCCCCGGCCAGACAGGGGTACAGCGGCGGGGAGCTGGCCGTCTCCTGGAAGAACGATAAGGAGCATCTCTACCTGGCCCTGAACGGCAGCACTGATGCCTGGCTGTCCATAGGATTTGATCCCCTGGAGTGGATGAAGAATGCAGATATAATCCTGGCCTCGGTACAGGGCGGCAAGGCAGTGGTTTTGGATGAGTACTGCACCGGCAACTACGGTCCTCACATTGAGGATACCATGCTGGGCGGCTCGGACGATATCCTGGAAGCAGGAGGCAGCAAATCGGCGGGCCGGACCATAATCGAGCTTAAGAGACGGCTTGATACCGGCGATCGCTTCGACAAGGCTTTCTCTCCTGGCGGGGCGGTATCCATGATCTGGGCCCTTTCCAGCAATCCAGACATAAGCCTCAAGCACAATATTGCCTACGGGGAGGGAATTCTGAGCTTGACCGGCGGAGAGGCGGCTGCAGATGATGGGGCTGCACTAGCAGCTCTCACGGCACGAGAGAAGGACGGCCTGCTCTTCATCTGGGAGGAGGAGAAGGCGGCCCGGGATCTTTATAACGGCCTGTATGAGAAGAACAATATGACCATATTCCTGGATCTGGTCAGATCGGAGAGCAGCCACATGGATCAGGCCCGGGCGGTCATGGAAAAGCATGGCCTGGCTGTCCCTCCGGACGAGCCGGGAATATTCCAGAACCAGACCCTGCAAGAGATGCATGACCAGCTTCTGGCAGAAGGTCTGCAGTCGGACCAGGACGCCCTCACCGTGGCAGCAGTCTTCGAGGAGATAAGCATCGTGGACCTGGAGAAGGAGCTGTCAGCCAGCCAGCCGGATGATGTGAGAACGGTCTATGAGGGACTTTTGGCCGGCTCCAGAAAGCACCTTCGCTCTTATGTCAGCGATCTGGAGGGCCAAGGAATAGAGTACCAACCCCGGTATCTGGAAGCGGAGGAGTTCCAGGAGATCGTCAAGAGCTGAAACGGGCAGGATGGGTGGGTGAGCCTTGGGAATCAAATGCCCAAAATCAGGTGGATCCGGGCAAGGCTCCCGATGGGGCTATTGATCCATAGCCCTCCTGCCTCCCTGCAGTGTTCCAGACCATGAACGGCCCTGAGCATCGTAGGCATTGTAGCTGCCGGAGAGGAAATCCTTGCTCATGGTCAGGCTGCAGCGGTAGAGCATCATAGCCTCTACATCAACCAGATCCAGGTATAGCAGGTCCTTTGCCGTCCATCCGCTGGCGGACAGGCTGCTGAAGCCGCCAGCCAGGGAGATGCTGCCGCGCCCGAAGACCGCATCCCGGTTCTGGACCAGCATCAGATCCATGCGTCCCGGCATGCCCCCGAAGAGATCCAGCGTCCAGTATCCCTGCAGCTCCTGAGAGATCGAGATGAATGGGCTCAGATACTCTCTGCCGCTGATCTTATCCAGATACTCTGAGGTGTGATGCGGATCGATCTGGCGCATCAAGGCATCAATGCCCAGAGGATCGGCATAGGGATCAATGATAACCTTTTCTGCATCCGAGCTCTCGGTTCTTCTCATATCCGCGGGCATTTCCAGCGGATCGTATTGGGCCTGGGCTTGCATGGTCAGGCATAAGACCAGGACGGCCCAGGCGATTATCAATTTGTTTATCATATCAAAAACCCCATTTCATGATTAAGGGATGGCCAGAATAAAAATTTGCCTTTTATATGAGCCAGATAGAGCATTCAGGTGAGAAGCGCCCAAAAAGCCCGCTCCAGCCCCATCCCCTCAGCTCCTAAAATCAGGTCAAAGATATTGAGGAGAGAAAGCCTGTCCCTGGCTAATCCTTATGCTCTTTGCAGGCATTGTCTAAATCGGCGCGAGCCAGCATCTTCTCCTTCCAGCCATCGATGGCATCTCTCACGGTGCCGGCAGCTCCCACGAATACATCGATGCCCGCCTGGTTAAAAGCCTGAACTGCCTTGGGCCCCAGGCCTCCCACTATCATAACCTGAACCCCTTCTGCAAACATGGTCTCCGTGGGCAGGCCCTTTCCGCCCATGTGCTCACTGACATTGGGCAGCACCTTGATCTCCCGGCGGTCCAGATCCACTATGGTGAATGTAGGAGCCCGGCCGAAATGCTGGCAGATGGCCTCATCCATGCCACCGTCGCCCATGGTGGGAATAGCGACCTTCACTGTCCCTGACCTCCTCTTCCCATGCCCCGTCCGCCACCTCTTCCCATACCCTGGCCACCGCCTCTTCCCATGCCCTGGCCGCCACCTCTTCCCATGCCCTGGCCCACTCCTCTTCCGGCCCCCTGGCCCATGCCGGAGTGAGCCTGCACCGAGGGCCCGGAGACCTTCGTGAGCTCGCCTCTCTTGAACCTCTCCACGGCATCTCTGACGCTGCCACCACCTTGATGCAGGTAGACATCGATATTGGCAGCGGAAAGAGTCTGCATGGCATTGGGGCCTACATTTCCGGTGATAACAGCTGCAGCGCCCTGCCTGGCCACCTCTTGGGCCGCTTGTATGCCTGCGCCGCTGCTGGCATTGACATTGGCATTGGAAATGGATATCTCGGCCATGCTGTCCAGATCTACCACCACAAAGAATGGGCATCGCCCAAACCTGGGATCCATGGGANNAGCATCAAGGCCCGATGCTCCTGCTGTAACACATACCTTCATAAGAGCCTCACTAAAGTATATTTTCATAAATCGTCAAAGCGGCACATTTTGTCTTTGCTGCTCCAGCCCGACAATTGCCCAAGACAATGATATGATAATTGCGCTTATATGCGACTTTGTATTTAAAGAATTCGCATGATCTGGTAAACAGATACTGAATCAGATCATATAATGTACCGGATTCAGTCTGGCCTTTAACCAATCCGACCGCGGCAAAGGCATATACTGGCCCCTTTCCCGGCAGGCTCTACCGGGTTATGACCATATCGGGCATTACGCATACGCAAGCAGGAATCGGGTCGCCTTGGGGCTTTTTCCCTTGGTAGAGACTGCTGTGCGGATTGGCCATGTTCTCAGGTTTTGACCGCTTCATCTCTCGCAGAGACGGTGTACTGGAGACGGCGGAGAGGAGGAATTTGGCTCCACCAGGGCCGGATCGAAGAGCAGGAAAAAAAGGGGCAACCCTCAGGATTGAGTGTGCAGATATTGCTTGATTCTCGGTGGGTCTGGCGCGGTCATTTGTTCGTAGATCCGCCGCTGACTATCCACCAATTATCCCTCAATTATCCGATCATATTCTTCCTGGGATAGGTGCACAGGGCTGTATTGGACACCCCTACGCTCAAGGTTATTGACAAAGGCCCGCAGATGATTCTCCGATCCGCGCTTGAGGTTGGAGTAGACCAGCAATATATCCTCCTTGTCTGTCTGAGCCATGCGCTCTTGCAGATCCAGGATGTCCATCTCCTCTATGGCCGCGCCCACCCGCAGGGCCTCCTCAACTGAAAGCCCTCCCCGGCTGAGCAGATCATTGTAGAGGCTCTGCAGGCTTTCATTGGAGAACTCTCCCGCCTGATTGGCTGGAACGGCCAGGGAGTATCTTTCCAAAAGCATCTCCACTGCTGCTTGGTGGGTCTGCTCCGCCCGGCCGATGTTGTCAAAGACGCGCAGATTCCAGACTTCGTTAAGCGCGGAATAGACATCTCCCGCCAGCTTTTCCTCTTCGGCCATGAAGAGCAGCCCCTCTTCTTCCAGGGAGGTAAGCAAGCCTGAGGCCTCGTCAGACAGAGCAAGGCTCAAAGCAGTCTGATTGACTGCTGTAGTCTGGTTCTCATCCACTACCATTAAGTCCTCATCAGAAGCATATGCCGTGTTCATTGCCGAGATCAGCAGCAAGCTGAGGCTCAATATAAGTATCTTCATCATCCATCACCTGAGAAAATCCATCCATTACCAAAGGCCAAAAAAGAGGCCTTATCACTGTTATGGCTGGAAATTATTTAAATATTGGCAAGGGGAAGACCAGGATTTGCGCTCTATCCGATAGATGGATTCCATTTTAAAGCAAAAGCTAAAAGGTCCCCATCAGGCTGAGTCCGATCATCATCATTGCGAATCCGGCTATGATTCCCATATTGGTTACATGCTCGCTGCCGTATCGGTTGGCTATAGGTATCAGTTCATCAAAGCAGAGGAAGACCATGATCCCCGCCACCATGGCCGAGGCTGCCGCCAGTAGCCAGTCATTCAAGAAGGGATAGAGCAGAAGGACGGCCAGGATTGCTCCCAGAGGCTCGGTCATGCCTGCGGCAAAAGAGAGCAGGCAGGACTTCTTCCTGTCGGATGTGGCGCAGTAGAGGGGAATGCTGCAGGCCAGCCCCTCCGGGATGTTGTGGATGGCTATGGCTATGGCCACCGGCACACCCAGGCGCAGGTCCGCCAATGAGACCAAGGCCACGGTCATACCCTCCGGAAGGTTATGGATGGCTATTCCGATGGTGGTCATTATTCCGCTGCGATAAAGACGATTGCACTGAGAGTCCACCTGTCCGTCCATATGAATATGTGGAACGGCGCGGTCCAGGAAATAGATCAAAATCAAGCCTATCAGGAAGAAGATATTGGCGTAGGCGAATCCGAGGACGTTTTTCGAGCTGCAGAATAGGTCGACAAAGCCCACATAGATCATCACTCCCGCAGCAAAGCCCAGCATCAGCACCAGCAGGCGACGCGAAACGGTCTTATTCACGAAGACGAAAGCCGCGCCCAGCGCGGTGACCGACCAGGTGAACAGGGTGGCGAACAGCGCCTGTAACACTGGCGGAAAAGCGGAAAGAAAAGCAAGCATAGATGGACCTCCGGACCTTGTGGTAATTATAATCGCCCTGGTGTAAGTGAACCCCCAATCGGGAATAGTAAAAACAAAACCTCACCCGGGGGAATTGCCACCGAGGTTAGCCGCCTGCAGCGAACGGGCAGCAGCGGCGGAGAAAAACCCGCGATGTCAGATAGCCCTGCTGCGACTCCTCGAACCAATCTGCGCGAATGAATCCTCCCCGCAGCAAGCTGCGGGGTATCGTCTTTAGATTTTTTCCTTGCTAAAACAATTTAAGCTGTTCGTCATAATGCAAATGCTTGTAGTCCTTTTCAATTCCTTGCTCTTGTACATACTTTCTGATCGTTTCTTCACTTCCTTTTTGCCCAACTGTACTTACATAATAACCATCTGTCCAAAACTCTCCGCCCCATAATTTTTTCTTCACCTCTGGTACTTGGGCAAATACTTCTCGTGCTGTTATACTTTTTACTACTTGTATTATCTTCTTTGCACTATACATCGGTACTGATTGGATTAGAAAATGTACATGGTCTTTATCAGTCCCTATTTCAATAAACTTAATTTCATACCTTTTCTCAATTTCTAAACACGTGTTTTTCAACACTTCATCTACTTCGTCGTTGAACACTACTTTCCGATACTTTGCTGGACATACAAAGTGGTAAATCAAAATCGATATGTTGTGACTCTTCCTCCAAGCCTCACTCATCCTTTAATCTTACTATTTTTCGCAGCAAGCTGCGGGGAAATGCCC
>DAWB01000102.1 GCA_002505805.1 Methanosaeta sp. UBA80
CATCTAGTGCCATTGCCTCTCACCTTGGTAATGGCCGGCTTAAGGTGTCACGATTCCAGCAAAGGGTGTCCAGGCGAACATCAGAATCAGCGATACTGCAAGGCCGAAGATGATCAGAGTCTCGGGCAGAAGCATGAGGAAGAGACCCTTACCCAGGAATCCGGGCTCCTCAGCCACGACGCCCACCACAGCAGCGCCGATACCCTGCTCACCAACACCAGCACCGATGCCTGCCAATCCGGTAGCCAGGCCAGCGCCGACAGCCAACAATCCATACAATGTTCCCGCATCTGCTACAACTGCCATTTTCCTCAATCCTCCTTTATATGAATATCACATATTGTACTTGGTTTTTCAATGCGAACTGATATGTTCATGCTTTCAGGAACCTCCGGACATGTCCGAAGGGACTGTACTCCACTCCACCGCCATGAGCGCTGTAGAATTTTGTGAACATCTCCACATAATGCAACCTGAGAGGATGCATGAACGGAGATAGTATTCCCAGCAGTAGATTGATGAAGTGAACCGCTACCAAGATCACTATGCCCACAATAATTGCAAGCGTAGAGAACTCGGCGCTGTTATGCGCTCCGCCGCTGAGCATGGGCATTATGACATAGAATGCCAGCTGATTAGCGGCATAGGCAAGACCCACCGACGCCAGGCCGATGGCCAGCAACCTGAGATAGGATATAAGATTGCTGATATACGAAGGCACGTGAGCCAGACCCATGGGGCCCTCTGGACCCATGACCAGCATCACCACAGATAGGACTACCACGATTATTCCCAGGTAGGTCAGAATCGACTGCCCCATGACCAATCCAAGCAGAGCTACGGAGAAGAATACCTGGAAGAGCATCACAGGAAGCCGCTCGAAATAAGCATGCTTTTTCTCGCCGTAGTTCAACTCCGTCTTTATGCCGCAGATGGAGCCTACAGAACAATGAACCACGCCGATGAACAGGCTTACACCTATCAAAAGTAGAACCGCGTTGGTAGCCAATCTATACAATGGGAAAACGCCCAACGGCCCCAGCCTTCCCAGAGATCCAAAGACACCTTCGCCGAAGAAGAGTCCAGCTTCCTGCAGGGCCGCCATCTCATGGTGACTGAGCATCCCTATAGCATAATTCCACAGACCTAATGGACCGAATATCTCGCCATAGAATATGCCAAATATGACCGCCCAGACGCCTCCGATCATGACCACGTTGATCAATTGCTGCCAGCCGGGTGTTCTGAACTTCTTCTTAAGACCGAGCAGGATAAGAAGAATCATAATGCCATAGCCGACATCTCCCAGTATCATGCCGAACATGATGGGGAAGAATACGAATATCAGCAACGACGGATCGAACTCCTTATACTCGGGAATGGCAAACAACCTGGTGATAAGCTCATAGGGCTTGACCACGCCTGGATTATCCATCTGGCTTGGTATATCCTCGCCCTTCTCCACCAGCTCTTCTGCTTCCTTGTCTGCGATCAATGAGACTTCCAGTTTGCCGCCTGTGGTGCTCTCCAGCTCGCTTTTAAGCCTGCTGAATTGATCTGATGGAACATAACCATCGATGACAAAGGCATTTTCAGTCACAGCAAAACGCAGTGGCGCCTCTGTCTTCTGGGTCTGCATGGACAGATACTCATCCGTCGCAAGCATCAGATCTTCATTCTGCTTCTTGATGTCAGCCAGCTTCTTTAAAAGCGGCGCTTTCTCCGCTTCCAGAGACTTAATGCTGCTTTCCTGGGCAGCAATAGCCGAGGCCACATTTCCTTCCAGCTTTGGCACGGATGTCTCAGAGAATCCATGCTCTGAAAGGACGGCGGATACTTCGCTGGCCTTTTCTGCAGGCACAAAAACTGCTACTTGAGTTGCATTCTTGGCGCTTCCGGTATAGATCTCGTGTGCCGGTGAGACTCTTGCTACATCGGCATCTACAGGCGATGTTACAGTGCCTACGAAGGTCGCCAGAGAATCATAACCATGGTAAGATTCCAGAGGCAACGGCAGAACAGCCAATGGATTCAAGGATCTGATCGTATCCTGCTTGGACTTAACCTCTGCTTCAATGGCGGTGATGCGCTCGTATGTGGCGATCACATCTGCTCCGACATTATTGAGGAGGTTGTCCATCTCTGAAAGGATCTGGCTCTCGGGGAAGGTCTTATCCGGTGCCTTATTCTTCAGATCAAGATACCTGGTAATGGATCTGAGCTTGATCAGATCCTCAGAGTATTCCTTGGATTTGCCGATCGACTTGCCAATTTCAAATCCCGGCTGGTTGCCGTTATAATTGACAATATGAAGCAAGCGCAACTCATGCAGCTTCTCTACTACTGGAGATATCACATCCTTTGACCCGGCGACAACAACACGACTCATATTAACGGGTCTAAGCATGCAGCAACCCCATAAACTCCTTTAATAAATATTCAACTGCCTTGTCCAGCTTGGCATTGGCGCTGCCACTCATAGAACTCACGTTCTTCTCTCCGCTGCTAACGATAGAAGCCTTCTTTGCCTTTACATCGCTCTCAGCCTTGGCAACGCTCTTGTCAAAGTAGTCCTGTGCATCAGTCTCGGCGGATTTGACGAGGTTTGCAGCTTCGGTAGTGGCAGCGGCTAACTTTTGATCCTTCTCCTCCAAAGCCCGCTGGACTGCAGCTTTGGCTTCAGCCTCTGCCGATTTGATTTTCGAT
>DAWB01000213.1:0-708 GCA_002505805.1 Methanosaeta sp. UBA80
CTCGGTATTCTCAGCCATGATGAATAGCAGAGCTTTCTTGCCGCTCTTCTCCCACTCCTGCTTGGAGAGACGCCAACGCTCATATCCGATCATTAAGTGCTGCTGGAACCTATCCGAGGCATCGTTACTGGGTCGCTCTACTAGTCCTTCGCCTCTCCCAATAACGGGTATCTTGACTATACCAGCATCAACAGCTTCGCCTAATGGCGTATCGCAAATGACATGCTGGAAGATGTGGCCATGGTTGTCTTTGGGCGTGGCAGAGAAGTCAAGCTGGGAGACGATCTCTCCTCCGGTGCGGTTTTGGATGGTCTGATGGACATACTCTACGGCTTCATTCCAAGCACTGTCCGGGTCCCAGAGGTGATGGGCTTCGTCGTTCAAGACCATGATCCGTTTGTGAGAGGTTACCCGCTCTCTCAATGCCTCTCCCGTATCAAGTGCTTTGGATTTGGAGACCGCAGGGCCAAGCCAATCATGGTTTTCGGTTATGCTCCTGGATTTACGCTTCGAAGTGTCGTAGAGGCGGTGGATGTTGNNNTCCGCTGGCTTCGTCTTGGAGGACCACGGAGATATTCCAATCTCCTTTCCAGGCTTCCGGAATAAGCGGGTCTTGGTCGAAGATCTTGCCGTTTCCGAAGTCTTCCTTCAAGCGCTCGAAGACGATTATGTTGGGGGCGACTATGAGAAAGTCCCTGGCCAGCGTCG
>DAWB01000213.1:732-2970 GCA_002505805.1 Methanosaeta sp. UBA80
CATCTTGAAGGCGTATTTGGGCCAACGATCATCATCTGGATTAACGCCAAGAGCGGTGTCGTAGGAGTCCTCCCCCATGAACTCGGCTGTTATGTTGGAGAGGGTGCGAATGCCCCGGATCTCGTAGAGATAGATGAATGTTTCAATGGCTTCACGCTGACAGAAGTAATAGCGGAAAGGCATCTGCTGTCCATCCTTCTCCAACAGATGCTCCTCGCCAAACCAGAAGTGGAGTAGATCCCTGGTGGTGTCAGATGCACCGGGATAGTCGCTGTCTCTCCAGTCTCGCACGAAGCGGCGCAGGTTCTGGGCTATGGGGATATATGAGGGACGGCGACCTTGAATTATTTGGGCTGGGTCTTCTTTGTTCTTCCCAGCAGCGCGATATCTACAAGGTTCTTCGAAGGTCTGGTATAGCGGCTCCAGAGCAGCCAGATTGATAACCGGGCTGGGACTGGTACTTTGGATAGGCTTTTCTTTGCCCTTGTCCGCCTTAGTCATAATTAACCTCCACCACAGTGCTGGTATCGCAGCCGAAGATATCGACTACCTTGATGCAAGCTTTGTAGACTCCTTTGCCAGGATAGCCATCATAGAAAGCGTCGCTAGTGGTCTTGAGGCTGCGGTCCTTGCGGGTGCGGTAGTCNNCTGCCACTGGTGCTCGAAGGGCTTTGCATCCTGCCAGTTGAAATCCACCGCCCAGAAGTCAATGAAGTCGAATCCATCTTTTACCGCTCGATCCTTAAGAGCAGCCAGCTCCTTGCTGGGAACTTCGGCCAGTGATGGAATGAACTTGTTGAGTTTGATGTCCACCTTCTTCTTACCAGAAACCTTCTTGATGACCGTTTCGGCTTCCAGCACAGCAACTTCAAAGAAGGGCGGTGGAGTGGTTCGGTTCTTTTCCATGATCTCCCTGGGAATGGTGATCAGCCTGATGCGGACCTCTTCTGAAGCCTCGATCTCCTGGCAGACCATCNNCGCAGATCCATCTCGAACTCCCAGGCTAGGCAGTGAACCTCTCTGCCACCAGCCTCATGAGCCGCCTTGGCCACAGCCCTGACTTCATCTCTGGTCAGAAGAGAATCGATGCTGTCGACATAGACGAATGCTCCGCCCTTCCTGCCGTGCAGCCAGGCGGAGGGATTGGGCAGTGGGTCAGCCCGGTAGAATCCCAGCACCACCCGGCGGTGGTCCCTATCGAAGCCCTGCAAGCGTTCTTTCTGCCACCACTGCCTTTCATACCGGCCCAGGTTGTAGACATCGAACGCCCGATAAGGCTGGCCCTCCGCCTGGAGTTTACGCTGGAGGTCGATCAGACGTTTGCGGCTGGTGTGGATGGCAAAGCGACCCAGGTCGCACATGATCCAGCGGCGGCCTAGCCTCTCGGCCACTGCTCCTGTAGTGCCGGAGCCGCAGAAGATATCGGCTACGAGGTCGCCTTCGTTTGAAGAGGCGTTAATAATGCGCTCCAACAGGGCTTCTGGCTTTTGGGTGGAATAATCTAAGCGTTCTGTGGCTTGGCTTTGGAGTGGTGGGATATCGTCCCATAGATTTTGAACTGGCGTACCTGGCCACTCATTCAAGAATCGTTTCCGCCTGATGCGATTATCTTTGTTATCTGGGAAGTGAAGACGGCCCTCTTCATCCCATTTTTTCATTTTTTCAAGAGATATGGCCCATCCCTTTGTTGGAGGTTTATATCCCTTGTACTCATACATTAAGTTGGGTCGAAAATCTGGATTCGCAAGGTTATCCGTGCAATACCGACCACGGACCGGATCAACTAATGGAAATTTCTGATCAAGTTCCTGTTGCGTTAAACGGTCTTTTGTAAACTGCTCATTAAATATATAATTATTTGTTTTAGTGTATATGTATATAGTGTCGGTTTGTGTACGGTAACGATCTGCAATAGAAGTTGCTCCAATTGTGCGCTTCCAGACCAACTCAGATCTGAGCATCTCCTGTCCGAAGACATCATCAAGAACAGCTCTGAGATAAGAGTTTACGTGCCAATCGCAATGGACGTAGATCGTACCTTTGTCGCTCAGTAGCTCCTTCATTAATGAAAGTCGTTCATACATCATATGGAGGTATGAATCGGTGCCCATTCCCCACATATCACGGTATGCGACCGCTTCAAGTAGCGATTGTTCTTTTTCAACTTTACCATTTCCATCGCCAATTGAAAGATGCAGAGTGAAATCCGCCCCTACATCGAAGGGCGGGTCGATGTAG
>DAWB01000213.1:2998-8712 GCA_002505805.1 Methanosaeta sp. UBA80
CTTCAGCTCTCCCAGGGTGGTCTGTCCGCCTGCCAGGGCCTCGCTCCGGGGCATGTCCACGGTCTCGATCTTCTGCATAGGCATGGCGCTGCCTGCGATGTCTACCGAACGGCGGTTCCCATATTCGTCGTACTTGCCGTCCCAGACCAGCTCTGTTCTCAATTGAGAGAGTGGATGCGGATTGTCAGGACCCCAGCGGACTGAATCAGCAGGCATAGAGAGAAGCCTCCTCCGACGTCTGGAATGCGCTGTACAATGCTGCTCTCTCGCCAATACACCCAATTGCGTTGATCACGTCGGAATCCAAATCTCTTCCCTCGGCATTCCAATCCCTCCTTCATACGAAAAGCCTTTTGGCTGCAACGACAAATCCAGAGGTGATCAAATGACAGAGCAACACGTTGTTCAAATGATGATAGTAAGGCTTCTAAAAACAGTATAATCGAGTCTGGGCGGGTCAACGCCGATCCACAGCGCCCTCCGCAGAGGAGCCGATCATCGAAATGATGGCTTGACTCCCGCCCCAGCTCGACTCTATGCCGTGTGAGGCGGTACAGCACCGGACTATTACACGGTGTCCGTCTCACGGGAACCCGTAGCATCGCCAGATGCCGGGTCTGTAAGTTGCCTCTACATCAGCTTAGTGTCGCGTCCTGGGCTAGTGAATCCAGATCTCGCCTGAGGCTTATTACTACGCCAATCACGGCGTGCATATCTTTGGCCTCATCATATCCAACCTTCCTGTATGCTGTTTTCAAGCAGCACTTCCCAATTCATGGATTATCGAAAGGTAGGTACGCATTCGATCTCCTTGGACTGAGAACTCAGTCGAATTGCTCGATCTCGATTATCGCCAGCGCAAAACGCGGCCTTGTCATATAGGCACGAATAATACTTATAGTTGGCGGTCGATCGCTGACTGGTACATATGACAAAGGACCATATTTGAGACCGCTTTAAAATTCGGGGCATAGTCTATTCTTGACCCAGGCTCTCAACATTAAGGTTGATATCATTTCAGCGTGCATTGGCCGTCCAATATTTTTCAGAATGGAAGTTACCATGGCCAAGAAAGGGATGAGAGACTTCGCCCTGCAGGAGGAGAATGGCAATGAGATTGGGTTTTTTAGCTCCAAATCGCCTAGCCAGGCTGCCCTTAAGGCCGCCAAACGGGGCCACAAAGACATCAGAATCCGGGAACTGGGCACGAAGAAGGTGCATGTATTCGCTGGCGAGAGGGTTCAGGTAGACAAGTCCTAGGGCGCGCCAGCCTGGATGGGAGACAAAATATGGAAGCATCAGGTCAAAAAGGTGGGCATCGATAAGCTGGAAGAGGTATGAAGATCCCTCCGACGAAGTACGAGGATTTCAAATCTCATCCAAACCCCACTTTTTCCGGAACTGAAGCTTCTGCTGGCTGTTCATCCAATGGCTTCCGTCACAGTAGGGCTTGTTCTCTGATTTTCCACAGCGGCAGAGGGTTACTCTGTTGCGGGATTCATACAAACTTCCATCCGCGGACTCAATGGGAATCCCGCCGCGAACCCATATTGGGCCCTCACAATCCTTCTGGCTGTCATTTACCAGCACCAGGGATGGCTCGAACTCCTTCTCAAAGGGCTTGTCCGTTTTCTTATCCCATAAGACCAGCCTGCCGGAGGGACAGATCATGGCCTCTTCAATGGCTGTTCTCCGTGCTTCCGGATCATCTGATTTTTGTATGAGGTCCCTTATCCCGCCAGCTCGCAGACAGAAACGGGAATGATCGCAGAATTCATGTGCATCGGTCAATTTCAGCTCAGGGCTTTCAAATATCTCTGCCTTTTCCAGGTAGGGCTTCCTGCTGGCTGTTTCGCTTCCATTGAAACCTACCTGCCGGTGGGTACCATCACAGAAAGGCTTTTTCTTGGATGAACCGCAACGACAGAGGGTATAGCTCTCTTGCAGAGGATACTCTTTCTCATCCATCAGCTCCATGGTATGGCCCGCCTCATCAGTTACGATAACCTGTTCATATAGAGGCAATGCACCTGTTACCATATATGGGCCATCTTTGATTATCTTGATCTTCTGCTCCTTTTTTTCTGCGGCCATACTTCCACCTCACCGGCAATGATCAAGCCCCTCGCATTCGTCTGCTGTCATCTCTGCTCAGGTCCTCCACGCCGATTTGGCCATCTTGGACCTGGTCACCTGTGCTTCGCTCTCTTCCCAATCCCCAAACTTTCCCGCCAAGACCCTCCAGGCCAAGCCTTTTCCTGGATATCGCTATGCAAATAATAACTTGTGCTCAGCCGAACATTCAAACCCGGACTGTACTGCTAACCAGGAGACAACCAGCACCGCGAGGTAGTACTGATATATGGCTAACCGGTCAAATTCCGTTTTCCTTTTCCGTGTCTTTAATAATTGATTCCGCTAATCCTCGTAGCTTAGGCAAGCAATTTTGAATTACTCTTCTATGATAGGGATTATTACGATCTATACTTCTTACGCCCTTGCCAAATAAATTATCAGCTGTAAAAAAATCACTTTTTTTAGTTAGTTCAATATGAAAAAGCATATTTCTAATAGTCCTTAATTCATCATCCTTATTAGCTTCAACAGATGCTATCAAATATAATAAGGTATATTTTTGAAAGATATCGTTGGTTCTTTCACTATTGATATATACATTGTATAAATTAAATAAATTTTCGCTAGCTGTAAGCTTAGCTGCAAGGTCAAGACAATCATCTATGCTCATAGGGATTCCAATCTTATATTCTCCTGAATCACAATAGAGCACAATTCTTCTAGGGATTTTTTCGATTTCTTTGCCATCCTCCAAAAGAGATATCCCCTCTAAATTATAATTAACTATATATTTTGTTTTAAAAGCTATAAAATCGCAAATCTTCTTCATCATAATATCTGCTTTGAAATGCACTAACTCTCTTCTCGTATCTTCTTGATTGCCTGTATATTTAGGCCAACTAATAATTTCATCCTCTGTAGGATCAGCCATATCAAAGCAATATGGAATTTCTTTTTTATCGTTTAGTAACGTATAATTTGCTTTCCAACTCATCACCGGCTTTGATTTCATTTATCCTCCTAATACAGAGATTATTAGGACTTGGCTGCAATAACTATTTAAACATTGGGAGTTAAAATTTTTAGCCATTTGTAGGCATATATCACTAATAGAAATCTCCATGAAAAATGAGTTCACCAGGAAGATTATGCGGAATTCAAGACTTAGAATATTATTTCGACGAAACCTTGCGAAGTTACGCGACAGGGCCACAGGAAAAGGATCCGCAGAGATTTATATGATCGCGACTAGCGTCTAATAAAGGCAGTCTAATAGAGAAATCGATATCAGAAAAATCATTAGTGCGGGGGACGGGATTCGANNGACCTGGCTTGGAAACCCCCGCTCGAAATGGGTTTTTGAACCGGTCGGATTTAAGACCGATTCCAATGAATCTGCTTTGACTTATGCCAGCTCAGCCAGCTTTGCGTCCAGGTCCTCTGCCCTCTTCTGGATCTCCTCAGAGGCCATGGCCACCAGATCTTTGGCCGCTATGCTTCCGCAGCTCTCAATGGAGAGTATGAAGGAGTCCAAGACCGGGCTTAAGGTGATTGCTCCCGGCTCGCAGGCATCAATGCAGAGCTTGCACAGAGAGCATTCCAGCGTATTTGTAGCTTTCGCTCTGCCATCCACGATCTCCAGGACCGCTCTGGGACAGACCTCGACACACCTGCCGCATCCATCGCATGACTGGGATACAGAGATATCGGGCAGATTCTTGTAGCCGCATAGAGTGCCAGCCTGCCATTTGGAGTGCTCCTTGCCCACATGCTTGGTGGCATAGCCCTCGATGACCAGCTTCTCCCCTTCTCCCAAGACAACAATGGGGATCTTATCGAAGGCGGGCTTGACCAGGGGATCGGTGAAGACTATATCCCTGGAGTAAACCATTCCCGGCCCCTCCACCGAGAGCATGAAATCCACCCTGCATCCCGGACAGCCTACTCCGCTGCACTGGCAGTCATCAGGCATGGAGAACTGATCCAGCTCATCCGCCTTCAATGGAACCTCGCCCAGCCTCAAAGCGATCTGCTCATCGAAGAGAACCGAGGTGTTATCGTACAGGCTGATCTCGTCGATCGCCAGAACCGGCACCTCGCTCATGCAGGCTCTGCGAATGCCGTTGGCAAATGCGGCAGTCACGCCGCTGAGGAGGAAGCGGATTCGATCCTCCTCCAGATGCAGCAATTCAAATTTCAAACTCTTACACCCTTCGACCCCTCTTTCCGCCGGCAGGCTTGGTGCCGTCGTGGGGTATGGGGGTCGCATCCTCGATACGTCCGATGCGCAGTCCCGCCCGGGCCAGCGCCCGGATGGCCGCCTGTGCACCCGGACCCGGGGATCTCTGTCTGTTTCCGCCTGGGGCCCGAACCTTTACGTGAACCCCGACAATCCCCTTGTCTTTCACAGCTTCACCGACCTGCATGGCCACCTGCATGGCTGTGTANNGCCCGAGATCTTGGCCAGAGTCTCGGCTCCGGTCAGATCGGTGATGGTGATCAGGGTGTTATTGAAGGACGAGAAGATATGGGCAATGCCCCATTTTCCTTCTGCCATCTATGCTTCCACCCTGGGTGTTCTGGATGCCCTCTCTGGA
Source organism: Methanosaeta sp. UBA80 (assembly GCA_002505805.1). GTDB lineage: Archaea > Halobacteriota > Methanosarcinia > Methanotrichales > Methanotrichaceae > Methanothrix. The sequence goes on from DAWB01000213.1 coordinate 7,672, forward strand.
TGGCCTTCCTTGGCCATGGGCGATCCTGCATAATAATCGATTGTCATTTCCTCGCCGCGCCTTACCAGATAGCCCGGTACATCCACCCTGCGCCCGGATACCTGAATGTGGCCATGCACTATGAACTGCCTGGATTGCTTGAGAGAATTGGCCAGCCCCTGTCGGTAGACCTGAGTCTGCAGCCTTCTCTCCAAAACATCGGAGACCTTCATAGAAAGGATGGCATCCAAGTCTCCTTCCTCTTTGAGCATTCCCAGATTCTTGAGCCTGGCTAAAATAGCCCCCGCCTCAGGGGGAGCATTTCCCACTGCCACTGCGGCGAGCATCTTCCTGCTGGCCTGCCTGTACTTTCTTAAAACAGCCTGGGCCTTCCACAGCTCCCTCTTGTTTCTAAGACCATAGGCCTTGACTACCTCTACCTCTCCAGCGATGCGCTCAGCCTGCCAGGGAGTGCGGGGCCGCTCGTACAGCTTGCGGCTCTTGCCTGGATATCCCATCTTCTACCACCTACTCCTTGGTTGCAGCCGGTGCTGCTGCCGGTGTTCCTTCCTTCTTTCGGCTGACGCCCACGATTGCCCCAGTGCGTCCGCTGGACCTGGTCCTCTGACCGCGGACCCGCAAGCCCCGCTCATGCCGGATGCCCTTATAGCTTCTCATCTTCTTCATGAGGTCAAGGTCTTCCCGCAGGGTCATATTCAGATCCATGCCCATTACATGAATATCCGCACCGGTCTCAATATCTCCCCGCCGGTTGAGCATCCAAACGGGAAGTATCTTTGCCGCATCTTCCTCTATGACCTTCTTGAGCTTGTCTATCTCTGCATCAGGAAGCAGTCCCAGCGTGGCAAAGGGATCCACGCCCGCCTTGGCGGTGAAGATGCTGGCCGCTCGTCGGCCAACGCCCTTGATGCCGGTAAGGGCCATATGTACCTGCCTCTTTCCGGCCAGATCGGTATTCAAAATACGAACTATATGCCTAAGCTCCTCATCAGCGCTCTTTTTGGCCTTCTCATCAGGCTTCTTAGGCTTCTCTTTTCCTGC
>DAWB01000213.1:8785-17872 GCA_002505805.1 Methanosaeta sp. UBA80
GCTTCTCGTATAAAAGACTTATGAAATGCTGATAGGCTGTCAGCTATCTCTCTCGCAGGCCGACTATTAATGATTATGGGGATAAGAAGCCTTATAAAAGGCTAAGATCAAGAATCCCAGATACGATTTGCGATAACCGGGCTCATATTAAATTTCCAGAAGGCAAGCCAGGATAACAAGCCGATGAAGATCGATGGAGGTTTTCCATGACCATGAAAGAAAAAGAGATCAAGCGGGCGGTAAAGGAAGGCTATGCCCGCATTGCCAAGCAGGCTACATCTTATTACTCATCTCAAGAGGGCTCAGGTTATTTTGATAACCTTGAGGATATCTGCAAGAGGATAGGCTATTCCGAGGAGGATATATCGGCAGCACCACCGGAATCCAATCTGGGACTGGGCTGCGGCAATCCCGTCGCTCTGGCTGCTATCAAAGAAGGAGAGAGGGTGCTGGACATGGGCTCGGGAGCGGGCTTTGACTGCTTTTTGGCCTCCTCCCTGGTGGGACCATCGGGCCAGGTCATAGGGGTGGATATCACTTCGGAGATGGTGGACAAGGCAAGGGCCAATGCCAGGAAGGGCGGATATGAGAATATCGACTTCCGTCAGGGTGACCTGGAGAACATGCCCGTTGCCGACAGCTATGTGGATGTGGTTATCTCCAACTGTGTCATAAACCTGGTCCCCAACAAGAGGCTGGTATTCAAGGAGGCCTTCCGGGTTCTCAAGCCCGGCGGAAGGCTGGCCATATCCGATGTGGTGCTGACCAGAGAGCTGCCCGATTTCGTCAAGAACTCCACAAAGGCCTATATCGGCTGCCTGGCCGGAGCTATCATGAAGCAGGAGTATCTGCAGATCATAGCCAATGTGGGATTTACCGATGTCTCGGTAGCGGCTGAGTCGAGCTTTCCGGTGCAGTCTCTGCTCTGCGAGAGCAGCGGATCTGCAGCCATAGAGATGCCCCAATTCTCCCTCGAGCAGGAGAAAGAGATTGCGGAATCGGTCTTGAGCATCAAGGTCAATGCCAGAAAGCCAAAATAGAAAAGCTGGGACTTTAATGAGTCGAAAAAAGCTTGGGAGATGGATCGCATGATGAGCAGACTGATCTGCCTGCTGGCATTCCTGGTGGCTTCATCGGCCATAGTTCCGACGGCAGGTGCAGCCTGCTCGGTGGGAGGCTGCGGATCTGGAGAGGATTCCTGGCTTACATCAGCCCAGTCCTTTATCAGTTCTGATGTTCCCCTGGTTGGAGTGAGTGCCAGTGACACTGCCGGCTCCGACTTTGCCTATTCCCGCAGCTTCCGGGCCGGGCCGCAGGTAAAATCAAACAACAGCACACCATCCGGCATCCCTGCTCTGGCCGAGGCCTATGTGACACCGGGCTCAAGGGAGGAGCTGTTTATCTCTCCCCGTATGCTCAAGTCCCTGGGCTCTCTTTCCGAGGGCGAGGTAGCACTGGATGTCTCTTCCCGCTGCTCTCCCGGACAGTCCCGCATCAGAGGAGCGGTCAGCATCCCGGCCAGCAGCTTCTTCCTGGATAATGGAAGCTTGCGCAACATATCCGAGCTTGCCGGGCTATTGGGCCGGGTGGGAGTCTCCAATAGCGATTCGGTCATGGTCTACGGCGAGAGCTTTGCATCGGGAGAGGCTACAGCAGTTCTCTATGCATTGCGCTGCCTGGGCCACGAAAATGCAAAGGCTCTGGACGGCGGCCTGGACAACTGGATGGCTGCCAGCCTGCCCCTGGAGAGCAGAGAGACGGTCCGGAGGCCTACGGCCTATATTCCCGGCAGTCCCCTGGAGGCTCCTGCCAACTATGATCTGGTCAGATCCGGGGCTGTCCAGCTAATAGATGCTAGGAGGATTCAGGACTTCGGTAAAGAGAAGATCAGCAATGCCAGCTGGATCAGCCCGGAGAGCTTGCTGGCTGAGGGCAGGCTCAAGGCCAATTTAAACGACACATTTGCCCGGCTCAATGCCAGTCAGACTGTCGTGGTCTACTCCGATGATATCTTCGGGGCCTCTATAGTCTGGTTTGCTCTGGAGCTGATGGGATATGATGCCAGAGTTTACAGATGGCAGGACTGGCAGGAAAGGCAGGAGAACGAGGGACTGAGCAGATTTAATTGAAAAAGCCTTTGAACTCGGATAGTGGCCCGGGAGACCATATCGATTGACGAAATCTATAACTGCATGCAGTGATAATAACTATGCGGTGAGATTTTATGAAGGATGAAGTATTTTTCGGTGAGGGAATAGCCAGGACCAAGAGCGAATACCCTGACCTCTACAAGGCCATTGTGGCCCTGAATGAGGCTGCTTATACCGGCAAATCCCTGGACTACAAGACCCAGAAGCTAGTCGCCATAGGCATAACCGCCTCCGCATCCGATGAGCGGGCCGCCAAGAAGCAGATGATGAGCGGCATGAAGGAACTGGGCATCAACAAGGACGAGATCGTTGATGTGCTGAGGGTGGTCTTGCTCACCTCTGGAATGCCAGCTTATACCAAGGGCATGAAGGTGCTGGGAGAGATACTTGAAAAATAACCATACTCCCATTATTTTCCCAGCATAGTTCCGGAATCAAAGACTTCCGGAATCAAATTCAATTTTTCTCTAAAAAGAGTCTGCAAAAGACTTTTGTAAGCGTAGCAACCACCATACTCTTCATGAAAGAGAAGTGGCTCATGGCCCTTGGAGCATGGGAGGATATCAAGCCCAGGATCACCACCGCACTGGAGTCCGGCTTTGATTGCGTGCTGGTGGACAGAGAGAACATAGAGCGAGTGCGTGAACTGGGCAAGATCAGGGTGGCCTGTTTTGGTGGGGAGAAGGGAAGCGAGGATATACTGGTGGTGGGAAGGGGCGGGGAAGGAGACGGATCCGTGGCCCTGCCAAAAGACCCCAAGAGCTCCCTGGACGGCGCTCTGGCCCGGTCTTTAGCCGGAGCCAAGGCCGCTTATGTGGTCATATCCGGCAAGAAATACGAGGAGTTTGCCGTAGAAATGGGAAAGTTGGTGGACTATCTCCTGGTCATAGGAACGGACTGGAAGGTGATCCCCCTGGAGAATATGATCGCTGGACTGCAGGGCAGTTCGGTCAAGATCATCAGTGGCGTCAAGACGGCGGAGGAGGCTTCTCTGGCTTTGACCACCCTGGAAAAGGGCTCCGCCGGGGTGCTACTGGATAGCAGCGATCCATCGGAGATTAAGAGGGTGATGACTGCCGTGGAGCAGTCGGAGAAGGGGCGGTTGGAGCTGTTGGCCGCCAGGGTCACCGCAGTCAAGCCCGTGGGCATGGGAGACAGGGTCTGCGTGGACACGGCTAGCATGATGAGCTTCGGCGAGGGCATGCTAATAGGCTCCCAGGCCAAGGGATTCTTTTTAGTGCACAGCGAGTCCGAGGACAGCCCCTACGTGGCATCCCGCCCCTTCCGGGTCAACGCCGGAGCAGTCCATGCCTACATCCGGGTGGGGGAGAAGACCCGCTACCTTTCCGAGCTGAAGTCGGGAGACGAGGTGACTATTGTGAGCAAGGAGGGCCTGGCCAGGCCGGCCATAGTGGGCCGGGCCAAGATAGAGAAGAGGCCCATGATGCTCATCGAGGCCGAGGCATCCGGCCAGAGCATAAGCACACTTCTGCAAAATGCTGAGACCATCAAGCTGGTCTCCCCGGAAGGCCAGCCCCGAGCGGTGACGGACCTGAAGGTTGGAGACGAGGTGCTGGTCCATCTGGAGGAGAGCGCCCGGCACTTCGGGATGAAGATCGAGGAGAGCATTGTGGAGAAGTGAGGTGGGATGGCGCGAGCGGAAAGGGTGAGGCCGGAGAGGTGAGAGGATGAGGGGCAGATCCGCAGTGGTGGCAGTGCTGGCGGAGGGAGCTGAGAGGCTTGTCTCCCAAGCGGAGCAGGCGGATATGATCGAGCTACGCCTCGATCTTCTCTCTACTTCCCACCCCCTGGAGACACTGAAGGCATTGCGCCAGGCTACAGCCAAGCCCATCATCGCCACCGCTCGCCATAAAAACGAAGGGGGACGCTTCCAGGCAAGCGAGGCGGAGAGGAGAGATCTGCTGATCAAGGCTGCTGCCTACGCCGACTATGTGGACGTGGAGCTCCTGGCAGAGATAAGAGATGCCGTCATATCCAATATCGCAAAGCCGGCCATCGTCTCCTATCATGACTTCGAGGCAATGCCCGATGACATAGAGCTGGCCGGCATCTATAGCCGGATGAAACAGGCCGGGGCGGCCATAGCCAAGATCGCAGTAACACCTCAGGAAAAGAAGGACAACTTGAGGATTCTGCATTTCCTTCTGGAGGCGGATGCGCCTCTGTGCATGATTGCCATGGGCGATCTGGGAAGACACATGCGCGCTCTGGCTCCTCTTTACGGATCGGCTTTGACCTATGCCTATGTGGCGGAGAGCACTGCCCCGGGGCAGATGAGCCTTTCTGAGCTCTGCCAGGCCATGAGGCTGCTCGGATAAATGACAGGCCGCAATAAAGCGACTTTTGCTTTCACCCTGGCTCATTATCCAGTACTCTGTACGGCAGCACAGCCCTGAGATTCAGCAGCTCCCAGGGCTCGCAGCGACGATAACTTTTATCTCTCCTACAATAGAAGCTAGCCGGCTGGTGATGGCAAATTGAGCGAGTCCAAAGAACTGGTTATAACCAAGGATGACTATATTGTATTTCTCTCCCAGCGCCTGCGCCTGAAGGGCTCATGCCAGCGTGAGATTGAAGATGTCAGCTTTCCCTTTCTCTTTGCTTCGGGAAGCGAGATGCTCAGAACCTATATCCTGGGGCAGTCAGAGTTCACAGCCACCCTTCCGGACAGATACAAGCTGCCGGACCGGGGATTCATCTGGTATCTCTTCTCCCAATCGGTAAGAGAGATTTCAGTTATGCCGGACCGGGTAATTATAAAGTACGAGCTGAAGGATGAGTACAGAAAGCCCTTCAAGCAGTTTTATCTGTAGACAAAAACCAGCTTCCTGTGAGCCTTCCCTGTCTGGCCAGCCGGCCCAGGCAGGCCTGCGCCTGGCCTGATTTCAGAGGAGGGGTTATACTCTCCAGGCGAGAACATGGATGGATGTAGCTCTCTCGGATAAAGGATTCTCCATCCCGCCATGCAAAATCTCTTTATCCCAATCCAGCTAACCAACGACGCTAGGCAGGGTGTTTGATGAGAGAGGTTTTGCTGGAATCCCGGGATGACAAACAGCATGTCTATCTGCCGGACAGATGCATCGGCTGTGGATCGTGCGTTGCCGTCTGCCCCAAGGGCGAACTGATCATAGGCTCGGTGGGAGCCGTGGCCCGGGGGTTGATTGATAAGGACTTTATTGAAAAGAAAGCAAGCGGGGCCTGCGTATTATGTGCCATGTGCGCCAGGGTCTGCCCCACCGGAGCACTGGATTTGCGGACGGCGGGCAAGTCGGAGATGGACGAGTCTTACCTCAGCGTTGCTGTTCAGAAGACCTCCGTCGGTGATAATTGCGTTCATTGCGGGCTGTGTGCTGCCGTCTGCCCCCAGTCCTGCATAGAAGTGGAGGATCGCCATTTGGCGGATGACGGCAGCCTGAAGGTGGAGGGCAAAACGCTCATAGATCTGAACCGCTGCGTCCACTGCGGCTGGTGCGCCGCCGTCTGCCCGGTGGGGGCCATATCCTTCGGCAAGCCCTTTGCCGGGGAGTTCTCCCGGGACGACAAGGTCTGCCAGGCCTGCCGGACCTGCGTTCATACCTGTCCCGCCAATGCCCTCTTCAATAGGGAGGCCGGCCCGGGAGAGATGGTGGAGAAGGTCACCCACAGGAAGGAGGCCTGCATCTACTGCGGAGCCTGTGCTCTTGCCTGTCCCGTGGCCGCCATCCGGGTGACCAAGACAGGAATCGTTCCAGAGATGAAGGGCAAGAAAGCCCTGGAGAAGAAGCTCTCCGCTCCGGCGGGGCGGCCAACTCTGACCTCGGTCTTGATGACAGATGAGGAGGCCTGCCTGGGATGCGGTAACTGCGTCATAGCCTGCCCGGTCAATTCTCACTATGATCCCTACCTCGCCGCCGGCCACCTCAATGAGCTGGAGGAAAAACCGCTCCTTGAGGTCTTGAACGGGGCGGTTAGGGTGGTAAACCAGGAGGTCTGCGGCTCCTGCGCCACCTGCAGCATGATCTGTCCGGCGGATGCCATATGGCTGGAGAGAAGGGAGGTGGTTTAGAAATGGCTGCACTAACCGGTACTGCTATCATCCGTAACGGCTCGGTCTTCGATCCCCTCAATGGAATAAACGGGGACAAAAAGGACATCTTCATCCGGGAGGGAAAGGTGGTCCCCTCCCTCAGCTCAGCGGAGCAGAAAGACGCCCTAGTCATAGATGCCCGGGGAAAGACGGTCATGCCCGGTGGGGTGGACTCCCACTCCCATGTGGCCGGAACCAAGGTCAATGCCGGCCGGCTGATGCGCCCCGAGGACCACTACAAATCGGTCCGAGCCAGGACAGCCCTCACCCATAGCGGCAGCGGCTATACCGTACCCTCCGTCTACAAGCAGGGCTATGACTATGCTGCTATGGGCTACACCACAGTCTTCGAGGCGGCCATGCCCCCTCTGGAGGCCCGCCACACCCACGAGGAGATGCGGGCTACCCCCATACTGGATATGGGAGCCTACATGGTTTTGGGCAACAACTGGTTTATCATGCGCTACCTCAAGGAGGGCGACATTGAGAAGGCCGCCGCCTATACCTCCTGGATGCTGAGGACCCACAAGGGCTACGGCATCAAATGCGTCAATCCCGCCGGAGTTGAGAACTGGGGCTGGGCCAGGAATGTGAGCGGCCTGGATCAGCCCAACATCCACTTCGAGGTAACACCACGGGAGCTGATCCGGGGCCTGGCTGAGGTCAATGAGATGCTGGGCCTGCCCATGTCTCTGCATCTTCACGCCAACAACCTGGGCCATCCCGGCAATTGGGAGACTGCCCGGGACTCGCTCATGATCACCTCGGGCATGGAGGCCAGAAACAAGTCCCAGCTGGAGTGGGGGGAGACACAAGAGAGCGCCAGAAGAAGGCAGACAGTTTACCTGGCCCACGCTCAGTTCAGCGCCTATGGCGGCACATCCTGGAGAGACTTCTGCTCCGGGGCGGCGGACCTGGCCAAGTACATCAACCAGGTCGATGATGTGGTCATAGACAGCGGCTCCGTGCCCTTCGGTCCGGCCACCACCATGACCGGGGACGGCCCGGCCCAGCATGACCTCTATATGATCACCGGCCAGAAATGGTCCAATACCGATGTGGAACTGGAGTGCGGCTCAGGAGTTTTGCCTCTGGTCTATATGAAGAGCAGCCCGGTCCATTCCGTCCAGTGGGCTATAGGTCTGGAAGTGATGCTTCTGATAGACGATCCCTGGAAGACCATCATGACCACGGACCATCCCAACGGGGGCATATTCACCCAGTATCCCCAGCTTTTGACCTGGCTCATGTCCAAGAAGGCCAGGGACGACACCGCCAAAGAATGCCATAAGTGGGCCTACGACAAATCCACGTTGGGCGGAGTGGATCGGGAGCTATCCCTCTATGAGATGGCAATTGTAACCAGAGCTAATCCCGCCCGGACCATAGGCATGGCCTACAGGAAGGGACACCTGGGAGCGGGAGCGGATGGGGATGTCACCATCTATGACATCGATCCGGCCAATTTGAATCCCAATGATACGTCGGCTTTGACTGCCAAACTGGCCCGGCCGGGCTATACCATCAAGGACGGCAGGATTGTGGCCCGCCAGGGAGAGATTGTCAGCGTTCCCGATGGCAGAAGGTTCTACTGCCAGCCCTATGTGGATGAAGACCTGGAGAAGGATATGCTCAAAGACGTCAAAGACTGGTTCAAGTACTACACAGTCGGATTTGCCAACTATCCCGTGCCTGACAAGTACCTGAAAAATCCGGTGGCCATACCGGTCAACCAGCCTCTGGAGGCAGTGATGAGGAGGTGAGGAAGTTGGCCGAGATTATTCTTAAAATCAGAGAGAAGATTGGAATCATGGTTGAGGCAGAGGCGATAAGTCCGGAGTCTTTCGCCGGAAAAGGCAAAGAGGAGATTGAGGCTCTTCTGGTCTGGCAGGGCCCGGAAAAGCTTCCCCTGTCCCGGTTCTTCGATGTGGAGGCCAGCGGCCCGTCCGCCTCTCCAGAGGAGACCAGGATCATCATGCAGGGCGACCTCTCCCGGGTCAAGCGCATCGGGGAGGGGATGAAGGCGGGAAGCATAGAGATAGACGGCCCGGCAGGAATGCACCTGGGAGCGGAGATGGTGGGGGGAAGCATACTGGTGAAAGGCAACGCCGGCTCCTGGTCCGGCCGGGAGATGAAGGGCGGCCTGCTTCACATAAAGGGCAATTGCGGAGATCATGTGGGCTCTGCCTACCGGGGAAGCTGGCGGGGCATGACCGGCGGCCAGATCATAGTGGATGGCAATGCCAGAAGCCAGCTGGGCGGCGGCCTGGCCGGAGGGCAGATAACCGTTGAGGGCGATGTGGAAAACTTCTGCGGCATCCGGCAGAGCGGCGGCATGATCCTGGTCCGGGGATCTGCCGTCCGGGGAGTGGGGGCGGAGATGAACGGCGGTGCCATTGCCGTATGCAAGGACATATTGCAGCCCTCGCCGGGCTTTGTGGAGACCGGCCGGGAGGAGGACCCCAAACTGGGCGAGGTTCAGTTGGAGGGAAGATTTGTCAAATATGCCGGCGACTATGCCCTGAGCAAGAATGCCAAGGGCACTTTATACTGCAGGGAGGTCTGATGCCATGAAGCAGTTTCTGCTCAATTCCGGCAGCACCATTGAGGAGGGAAGGCTGGCCAAAGGAGGAAGCAAACTCTCCCCGGAGTACACCGCCGAGTGCGCTGTGGCGGAGATGAATCCAGGGGACTACGAGGCCCTGGGCTCTCCGGAGAAAGTGATTATATCCACTCCAGACGGAAGGCGGCGGGTGGCGGTGCATGCCTATGCCGGGCCGTCAGTAAGCTTTGGGCACATATTCATGCCCCGGGCCATCTGGGCCAATGTGGTGGTGGACCCGGAGA
>DAWB01000213.1:17883-18088 GCA_002505805.1 Methanosaeta sp. UBA80
ACGGAGGAGGAGGTCCTCAGCGCCGAGGATCTGGTAACCGAGCTATATGGGAGGGGGAAATGATGTCTGCCAATAACATGCCTGTCAATAACCTGTCAGCCAAGAACATAATCTGTCCCGTATGCGGAGCCTCCTGCGATGATATCGCCGTGGAGCTATCCGGGGACAGCATCACCGTAAAGAATGCCTGCAAGATGGGCAATGC
>DAWB01000018.1:0-754 GCA_002505805.1 Methanosaeta sp. UBA80
ACCACTTTCTGAGATACGATTCTGCTAATATCGTGTCCCGAATGTTCCAGAAATCTCTTAGGCTCAGTTTAAGATCATGCGCTCTTGAAGTCTTCAGATGCATATCTTTTAGCGATCCCAGCTCTTTAACTTGCCTGGATGTCAGATTTTCAGGATTTTTTTAGCCAGATATACCGGGTTCGCTTCAGGTTTGCATTGTTAGCTTGTTCTTCTCTCCTGACCTGATCTACTGCTTCATTCATAAGCTTCATGACATGAAATCGGTCAAAAGTAATCGCAGCATTTTTAAAATTAGATTCTATTCCTGATATAAAAACAGGAGACATATCACAGCATAAATCGGTTACATCTCCAGCTAAGCCTTTATGTGCTTCGTAATCGTGCTTGAACGAAGTGACTGTTCCTGAATCTCTCCCTTCGCATTCGTGAATAACTCTAGATTCGTCTCGATCAACAAATACAGATATATAATTATGACCTTTAGCTCTTGAGGTCTCATCGACGCCTATTGAATGAACGTTTGAGAAATCTTCATTTGACCGAGCTTCTTGTACATAATGCTCCAGGACTCGCCATATTCGCGTATCATGCTCCCCAATTATATCTGCCACTGTTTTGGCAGGCATGTGTTGGGCTAATATCACTATCATGGAATCCATTAGCAGAGTGAATCCGCTGCTTTTCCTTGCCCAGGGAACTTTGACTTGCTTAACTCCGCAATCCTCGCATTCTGTGCGCGGAACACGGCAATGCA
>DAWB01000018.1:793-3873 GCA_002505805.1 Methanosaeta sp. UBA80
GGAACTTGCTGCCGCTTTCGAAATCAATGTGAAGGTCTAACTGCTTTTCCTCAACTTTAAAATCGATAGTCTTGATATACCAGGGCTTTTCCAGACCAAGAGCTATCCTGAAGAGTTCTTCCTGGGAGATTGACACAGAGATTTATTTGATCGAAGGTTATGATAAATGGTTATCCCCTTACCCACAGAATTTAGCGAGGAGCCGAATCATTTCATATCCGACGAAGCTACTATTATCTGGACCGCCCGAACTCTTTTCCAGCTACCCCGACGGGCGGCATCTATCCCCTTAAGATCCCCCTTAAGTTCATATTAAAATTCTCTAAAAATATAACCGGATCGATGCAGGCCGGATGAAGGGGCTTCTAAGGCTTCTAGCCCTTCATCCAGCCATCTGCTTTTAGCGGCTCAGTATCTCGTAGCTGTCCTTATGGGGATTGATGAGCAGCTTCTCTGCAATCTCCCGGGCGGCGATCTGTGCCTCCGGCCGGAGGGTCTTGAAGTATAGCTTCCAGACCGTGGCTTTCTCTACATCCACAACATTGGAGAAGCCCAGGCGGCGGCGCAGCCGCTCCCGGATGGAGATGGCTTCACCATCCTCAATGTGCAGGGCAACCTTGACAGGGACATAGTCTTCCTCATAGTCCAAGGCGTCGACATAGACCTTATGGCTCTCCTTGTTCTCATTGACCAGCTCTTTGGCAAAGCTTTTGGCCAGCTCCAGAGGATCGCCGCCATCCACCTCAATGGAGAAGAGGCGCTCCTTCTTGACATCTGAGAGGATATGGCCATAGCCCAGCCGGCGGATGAGGGTGTTCTTGACCGTGGCCGCCTCGGCATCGGGTATCTTCAGCCAGACCCGCAAGTTGATCTTCTGGCTCATGCTCTCACCTCGATGTATTGCTTCATTGATTGGAAGACCCTTCTTCCCGGTCCGGGATCCTCCAGCCTCTGTTTTCTGGGATCGAAGGCGGGAAGCTGCCAGGCGAAGAAGGCCCTCTCCGGATGGGGCATCATGCCCAGAACATTTCCCGGCTCATTGCAGATGGCGGCGATGCTCTCCGTGCTGCCGTTGACATTATAGGGGAACTCATCTATGATCCGGCCGTTTTTGTCGCAGTAGCGGAATACCACCTGATCATTTTCATTAAGCTCTTTGATCAGACCAGGGGTGGCGGTGACCAGATTGCCCTCGCCATGGGCGATGGGGATCTTGAGCAGGGCTCCCCTCTCAATGGCAAAGGAGCCGGAAGACCTTCTGGCCGGGGCCTCATGCCTGAGGTGGACCCAGTCGCAGTAGTAGCCCCGGCGGACGATCTTTCCTTTCGAGACCATCACATTCTGGGCCAGGGCCATATCTATGCTTTTATCTGGGGCGCACTCTCCCGCCCTGCCGGGAAGCAGGCCCGCCTCCACCAGAATCTGAAATCCGTTGCAGATGCCAATGATAGGCTTGCCCTTGCCTGCCTCATCCTTGAGAGCAGCCAGCACCGGCTCCTTGGCGGCAATGGCCCCGGCACGCAGCCGGTCCTGATAGGAGAAGCCTCCCGGCAGGATAAAGCCATCAAAGCTGGATAATTCTCCTGCCTCCCGGTTCCAGCGGAAGATCTCACCATCCATGCCCACAGCCTTTACCGCCACCAGGGTTTCGAACTCGCAGNNGCGATCTTCATCTCATCGCCTCCACCAATCCAGAGGTCCATGACTCTCGGGCCTGATCCAAATCCAGGTCGACAACAGTCCTCTCCGATCTTGACATCACAATCCTTCTCTTGCCGGTCACAGCTCCGATCTGCATGGCCATCAGGCCATAGCCTACCAAAAGCTCGGCCAGCCGGGCTTCCTTGCCCTTTTTGGCCTCCAGGACAAATCCGGAGGACTCGGAGAAGAGGAGCCTATCCGTCCTCAGGCCTGCCTCCTGGCTGCCGCCTTCACCGACGCCCTCACCACCCCCATCACCGCTCTCACCGCCCTGTACCTGGTCCAGATTCAGGTCCACTCCGAAGCGGGCGGGGCGGACCAGAGCCATCTCGCAGATGCTGGCCGCCAGGCCGCCGTTGGAGATGTCATGAGCCGCGGCCAGCAGCCCCTCATCGATGGCATCTATCACTGCATAGATCATGCTCCTCTCCAGATCGAAGCGCACGATGGGGACATTGGCTCCTGTCTCATGGAAGACGGTCCGGTAGTATTCCGATCCCCCCAGCTCATCGAATCTGGGGCCGATGAGATAGAGGCTGTCCCCGGCGGCCTTGAGGTCCATGGTTATAGCCTTGGAGAAGTCCTTGATGATTCCCACGCAGGCAATCACCGGCGACGGGTCCACCGAGCCCTGAGGGGATTCGTTGTAGAAACTGACATTGCCGGATACTATGGGCACCGGCTGCTGCTGGCCTATATAGCCCTTGAGGTAGAGGTTCTTGCAGGATTCGGCTATCCCCTTCACCCCTTCCCGGAACTCCCAGAAGGCCTCCGGCTTTTCCGGATTGCCGTAGTTGAGGCAATCGGTGAGGGTAGATGGGACGGCTCCTATGGCCGCCACATTTCTCATGGCCTCGGCCACGGCAGTGGCTCCTCCCCAGAAGGGGCTGATGCGGCCGTAGAAGGGATTGCTGTCCACGGCCAGGGCCACGCCAAATTTTTCACCGCGCACGGGGGCGATGAGGCCGGCATCGGCCTCGCCGGGCCGGATCACGGCATTGCCCATGACCTCGGTGTCATAGTAGCGGTAGACGTGCTCTCGGGAGGCGATATTGGGGGAGGCCAGGATCTTGAGCAGGATCTCATTGTAGTCTGCCGGCTCATCCACCTGGGGCTCGGACAGCTTAATTGTTCGGGGGATCTCCAGGCGCTTGTAGCGGATGCCACCGGTGAGGTGCTGGATGGGCACATCGCATACCATCTCGCCCTTGTAGGTGACTGTGAATCTGTCGCCGGTGTTGATCTTTCCCACCAGGCTGGCCCGGGCTCCTTCGTAGACATTGGGCAGGTCCCAGTCTTCGTTGTAGATCTTGAGGATCCTCTCTCGCAGCTCGAGAGGGGAGACGATCAGGAAGCGCTCCTGGGTCTCGGCTATGCTC
>DAWB01000074.1:0-235 GCA_002505805.1 Methanosaeta sp. UBA80
GGCGGTGATGCCGTCTATGAGGAATGCGTACGAGCCCGGCTCGAAGCCCGCCTCCCGGATCATCTCGCACCTCTCGATCATGGTATCGAAATCGGCGGAAGATACATTGAACGAGTGGACCTTCTTTCTCCCCGTCTCCCTGACCGCCTTGTCCATGGCCATCTTGACATACCTGACCATCTTGTTGTAGGGGGAGAAGTCCTGATCGGCCTGGGGCTCGTCGTTCTTGACGAAG
>DAWB01000074.1:247-437 GCA_002505805.1 Methanosaeta sp. UBA80
ATAGCAGACCTCGGCGTACTCCGAGGATGTCAGTCCCATCTTGGGTTTGATTATCGTCCCCAGTATCGGCCTGTCATGAACATCGAGGTAGGTCCTCATGTCATCAAGAGTGTAGCTCGGGCCATCGTACTGCTCCAACATGGATGGAGGGAACCATATGTCTAAAAGCTTGAGAGCCTTGATCTCCTTC
>DAWB01000074.1:455-3689 GCA_002505805.1 Methanosaeta sp. UBA80
GGCGCCAGGGATAGGCGATCCAGATAAGGTTCTTCTCCATGTCGATCCTGTAAACGAGGGCGTTCATTACCCTGGAAAAGGGAGTCTCTGTCTTTACAGGAAAATTGGTACCGGTCGAGCTCTCCGCGGCGATCTCAGCCGCGGCCTGCATGATGTTAAGCTCGCCGCCGGGGATTATGTGAAAGGCCGCCAGAAGATACTCGCCGTTAGTCGGATCGGGCAGATCCATCCTTGTGTAAAGAAGCTGCTTTGGATTGAGCGTTTTCAGGAGCTGTTCTTGATTCATGAAATAACCTTCCGGTTCTGAAGTTTAGCCAGAGCAAATATTAATTGCTTTTCTTCCATCGGCAATTCCATTCTCCGCATTGTGCCATGGCGAGAATGCAAGAATGGTGATATCGGGAAAAACACGTATCCTCAAAAGAATTAATCCGGCAATCGATTCTCATCCATCGCTTTTAGTTCCTCTCACCCGAACTTTGCTAAGAGCTGCCAGGACCAGCTTCTTGCCCGGCTGGCTTAATATAGTATTCATTGGAGCCTACAAGCAATACATGGTAGCTTCCCGGCTCAACCGACTGCAAGGAACCATAAACAGAGACGGTATCTCCTGTCTTGATGTTTGGATCAATAAAACCTGGCGGATACTCTGCAGGATTGGCCGAGGTCAAATAGGCTGAGATGTTCTGCCCAGCCATATCCGACGGTCCTTCTTTTACCTGGTCCACGGAAATATACCAGCCCCATGCCCCAACATTCTCGAAATACAATAGAGCTTGTCCGTCAAATCTTGTATCTTCTGCACAAGCAGTGCATGAAAGAGCCAGTAGCATAAGAATCAATGAATACGCTCTCATTTAGATCCCCATTATCACCATTATGCTCTGCACATTGATTATCTTTCCGGCGACTGTGCAAACATGCCTCGCGGCTTATTATATCGTAAAAAATTGTAAAATGAAGTGTTTTATTTCATGCCCTCCAGCCACTTCTTTATCTCCTGAGCAGCAATCTCCCTGCCACCAAGCCCGAAAGCTAGGGCAATTGCTATGGCAAAGGCTCCTAAGAGCAAGCCGAATGCCAGATTTATGATCTCATTGGCCAATCCCATCTGGCGCAGAGCCATAGCTCCGGCAAAAACCAGAATGGCTATCCGGGCGATGTGAGCAGGCAATTTGGACCGGCTCATCCCACTGGATGCCACAGCATCGAAGGCGAGGTTTGCCAGATAAATGCCAATGGCCAATATCGCCAATCCCATGAGCACATGCCCGGCAAAGATGGTGAACTCATAAATTATGTCCGCCAGCAATGCAAACTTGAGCATCTGCGCCGCTTCTATCAGTGCAAAGAGCATTATCGCTGCAATTACCAGATAGCCAGCCATTTGGGAGGGAGATCTTTTGCCTTCAGATCCTTCTCCTTCCAATTTGCAGATGCCCAGCCTCCTTGGAATGGAGTCGAATCCAATACCGGAAAGAAGCTTAACCATAAGTTCAGCAACGACTTTAGCCAGTATGTAAGAGATGGCCAGGAGCAGAGCAGCGCCAAAGAGATTGGGCAGAATGGCCAGCATCGCGGCAAGCATATTGGAGACGGGCAGAGTGATGGCATCTATTGCCAGAGCCTGCAGTGCAGCGATTAGCATGGGTATGAGGATCAAGATGTAGACTACCAGACCTATGAGACCGGCCAAACCCTGGCTGCCCAGGACTTTATCCAGTCCCACTCTCTCACTCAGCTTCTCGCTTCCCATTGCCACCAGCAGGTTTGTAACTATCTTTTGCAGAATACGAGCTAAAAACCATCCGATGAGGAGGATAATTGCCGCTGCTATGAGATTGGGGAGGAATCCCAGGATCTTTGCGATCATGAGCTGTAAAGGCTCCAACAGTCCTCCAAGAGCCAGGGCATTGAGAATCATGGGCAAGAAGAGGAGCAAAACCAGGAAGAAGACTATCTCCCCGATGGTCTGGCTCATTGGTATTTCCGCTTTGTCCAGGCCGGTCTTGCTGCTCAGCCCTTCATCCACATTGGCAGATTGCAGTACTTTAACCACGATTTTCTTGAGCAATGTGGCGATGATCCAGGCGATGACGGCAAGAACCAGAGCGGCAAAGAGCTTTGGAATATATGCAAATACAACATTCAAGAACTGATTGAGAGGCTGAGCCACGAGGGTCAAGCCAAGCATCTGGAAAAAAGCCACAAACACAAAGAAGAGCAGCAAATAGTATATTATCTTGGAGATCCATTTATGAGACTCCATCTCACGGGCCTTCTCATCTCCGACTACATTCTTCGCAATCTTTTCATCAATGCCGGTCCGGCGCAGTGCCTTGCCAATAGCAGAAGAGATTATCAAAGCAGCCAGCCAGCCGACAATCAATACCGCTAATGCCCCAAAGAGGTGGGGGCCGTATCTTCCGAATAATACATAGATCGGCTCAATAAGTGCCATAAAAAT
Source organism: Methanosaeta sp. UBA80 (assembly GCA_002505805.1). Lineage (GTDB taxonomy): Archaea > Halobacteriota > Methanosarcinia > Methanotrichales > Methanotrichaceae > Methanothrix. The sequence goes on from DAWB01000074.1 coordinate 2,923, forward strand.
CCACCATATTCAAGTTGTTTTTATCATACTTAAAAGTTATGAATTAGGAAATCTGATTGTAGAGTCCTAAAAGCTTTCGGGACTCTACACCATCATCTTCTCCCAAGGATTGGCGGGGCCTATGGCCCTAGCCTGGTTTAACTCGATCTCCTCCCAGATTCCCTACGAATACATCTTACAGCATCAGCAAGGCACCGCCACGTAAATGTTGTGCTTGTTGCTCACAATCTGCACCCGCACCCGGCCTTGCGGCACAGGACAGTCCATCACCGAAACCACCCGGTTTTTGGCCACACCCAAGATCTCGCCCCGCACCCAGCCTGGGGCCCGGATATCCACCCAGGTCTTCTCCTTTCTCTCCAGGACGGTGGGAATCATGGGCCGTCTCTCGATGGCGAAGTCCTGGGGCCTGAGGCGGAGGGGCATTGAGAGCTGCTTCTCCCAGCCGGCCATGCTCCGATTGTAAAACTGCCACCAGCTCTGAGCCCGGACCTTGCCCGGACTTCTGCCCAGCCGGTAATGCTCGAACTTCTGGATGCCCAAAGGTGGCCAGCGCTTTCCTGCGCCGATGTCAAGGGCGAAGCGGATCAGCTCCGGGATATCCGGGTCATTGATGCCCGGTATGTAAACTGGCGCAATGAGCAGGTCGATTCTGCTCTCTGCTATTCTCTGAGCAGTCTCTTTGATCTTCTCGATATCAAACCAGGGCGCTCCGGCGAGATAAGCGGCCTTCTCCCGCTCCAGGGAGTGAATGGAGAGATTGATTC
>DAWB01000042.1:0-2459 GCA_002505805.1 Methanosaeta sp. UBA80
CTCCGCACTCCCTATGTATTAAATATATGGCCGCATGCTCTATGCCCAATGGTTGGAGTGGACGGATTTGCCGAAGTCTTTATATAATCTCTAAACGTATCGCCGTCCAAAATTTCTCCACATTCTCATAATATCATAAAAACCCTTCCTCATACATAACTGAACTAGACTATTTCTGTTCTTATTAATTGCGTTTTATAGTATTTACAAATGACGGCTGTTAAACTTTGAAACAGGTTTTGGCATTTTCAATCGGAAGCCTAATGGCAGTAATGCCTTCTCTTCACCTTGATCACCTCCGCTCCGAAGAGATAGATCTGGGCTGAATAGTAGACCCAGAAGACAAAGACCACCAGCGATCCCGCCGCGCCATAGGCGGAGCCGATATTGACCCATCCCAGATATACCTCTATGCAGAAATTCCCCGCCGCAAAGAGGAGGGATGCCAGGGCTGAACCAGCCAGCACCTCCTGCCAGCCCAGCTTCACCTCGATCAAAGCAATGTAGGTAGCGGCAAAGAGGATGGTCACAAAGGAGAAGGAGACCAGAAAAGTGAGAGCGCGCAGCAGATCCAGATGTATGGGCAGCAACGCCTCGATCTGCCGGCCCACCGTAAGGACGAGGGCTGAGGAGAGGGATGTGGCCAGAAGAAGAAAGGCGACCAGGCCGATGAGAAGATAGGAGTAGAGGTATGAGACGATCCAATCCAGAAAAGGAAGGCGCTTTTCTGGAAGCTGCCAGATGATGTGAAGAGCCCGCCTGGTATTGACAAAAAGCCCGCCTGCACCGAATAGCAAAAGCATCAGGCTGACCAGGGTGAAGCTGAAGGAGGCGGCCCGATCCGAGGCCAGGTTTAAGAGGTCGCTGGCAGTGTCCGGCATCTGCCGGCCTACCAGGTCCGCAGAGAAGGCTGCTGTCTGACCATCCAGTACCCCGTATCGAAACAGAGAGTCAATTAATATTAAAGTTAGTATAAATAATGGAACGAAGGAGAAGAGGCCGTAGTATGCCAGAGCCGCAGCCAGGAGCGAGGCATCGTCCCTGAGCCACTCCCGGAAAGCCTCCCGCAGGAGCCTTGCAGTTGCCTTCAAGTGCATAAATGGGCTAAAATAGAATAAGAGAGAGGCAGAGGAGCTTTAGGATGCCCCCTTCAGATCCTCCCTCTGGGTGAGCTCCTTGATCTCCTGCCGCAGGTCCTCCGGCAGGCCCTTGATCTCCACATCCAAAAAGCCCCGGACGATGACGCTGGTGGCCTCCTCTGATGTCAGGCCGCGGGCCATGAGATACTCCAGCTCCTCCTCGGAGATGCGGCCCACCGCTGCTTCATGGGACATATCCAGGTCCCGGCTCTGGCCGTCCAGCTCAGGTATGGAGTAAATCCTGCCCTTCTCCCCCAGAAGCAGCCCCACGCACTCCAGATGGGCCCGGGCACCGGGCACCCTGCCGGTCATGCGCCCCCGGGCAATAACATCTCCACCCACGGAGACCACCCGGGATATGGACTCGGCGCTGGTCTCGGGAGCATCTAAAAAGACATTGCTGCCTATATCGATGTCTCCCATAGTGGAATAAATCACGGAGTTGAAGCTGGCCACGGCACCCTTTCCGGCCAGGGTGGCGGTGGGGAAGGTCTGCAGGGTCTTGACCGGCCGGAGCATGATGTAGTTGTTGGACATCGAGGCCCCCTCGCCCAGAACTATGCCCGTCCTGGGTCTGACCTCCACCTCCTTGCCCCAGCTATGGATCATGGTGAAGCTCACCTTGGCATCCTTCTGGACGTAATACTCGGATATGCCCAGGTGCAGCCCCCTCTGGACATGGGTGGGAGTGGTGCAGCCGGTGATCATATGCAGCTCCGAGCCCTCCTCGGCGATGACAATGTTGTGCACCCTCTGATTGAAGTCGCTTGAGCCCAGATACAGGCAGCTCTTGATGGGAAATACGGTTTTGCTGCCCTTCTTGGCCCGCACGAAGAATCCGGACGGCTCCGCTTCCGCCACCTCCGCCGTATATTTGTCGGCATCAGGGGCCACCAGCTTCCAGTAGTAGTCCTGCAGGAATTCGTACTTCTTCAGGGCGGAGGCGATATCCATCATCTCCACTCCCTCATACATGGAGCTGGCCACCACCGCCGTCTGGTCCATCTGTACATAGGCTCCGGCAGTCTCATCGTCGAGCTTCACGCCCACATCTAAAGCCGCCTTTTTGACCTCGCTGGGCAGGTCCTCGGCGCTCTGCAGAGCCTCATACTCCCTGGACTCGGACTTAAAGCTCTCCAGATCCACATCGGTGCCATAGGCCGCCTTCTTGCCACGTGCCTTCCTGGCCTTTTCCTCTATACCGGACATGTGCTGCATCCTGCACACCCCTCATATCCGCTTCTCTTGATCTGCTCCAGAATCTCGCCCGGATTGCCGCTGCAGACTATGGAGCCTCCCAGCATGACATGGGCCCGGTCT
>DAWB01000042.1:2494-8711 GCA_002505805.1 Methanosaeta sp. UBA80
CTTGATGTTCTCCAGGTCCACCCCCGAGTCCGGCTCGTCCAGCATCACAAAATCAGGCTGCTGGGCCAGTAGCTGCACCATCTCCGATCTCTTGACCTCGCCCCCGGAGAATCCCCGGTTGACGTCCCTGTCAGCAAAGGCCTCAAAGTCCATCCGGCGCAGAATTGCGGCTGCATCCGCGTGGGGATTGATGATCTTGATCAGCTCCTTGAGCCTCAGCCCGCGCAGAGCCGGCGGGCGCTGAAAGGCCATCCCTATTCCCAGGCGCGCTCTGCCGTCCATGGACATGTGGGTGATATCCGTCCCCTTGAAGATGATCCTCCCCGCATCCACAGTATAGCGGGGTATTCCTGCTATGACATTAAGCAGGGTGGTCTTGCCCGTTCCATTGGGCCCGAATAGGGCGTGTGTCTCGCCCCGGTTGATCCTCAGATTAAAGCGCTTTAAAACCTGTTTGCTGCCGATGCTCACCGACAAGTCTTCAATCTCCAGCAGACGCCTCACCTCCAATCTGAGAGGATGTCTGCCTCCAGAAGATATAATATTACCCCTCTCCTAAGCCCAATGCTATCTGGCTGCCCCAAGAAAGGGATCAATCCAGCCCTTCCTTGAGCTGATCCAGGAGACAAGAGAGGCCGGCATAAGCCAGGACGATCTTTCCCGCTGCCGTATCTTTGCATCCCAGAAGCTCGCACAGCTCCACATCGAAGGCCTGCAGATCCTGCGCCTCAATTCCCCTCTTTTTAAGGTATTGGTGCCCCCAGGGCCCGGCTACAATGTATTTGTTGAGCGGATCGGAGCTGGATACATAGTGCTCCAGCAATGCCCTTTCCGGATGCTCCAGCCGGTCGAAGCTTCTTTCCAGGGCAATAGCCCTCTTCTCCTCATCGCTCTTGCTGGCCAGGCGGGGACGGAAGACTAGGCTCTCCAGAGCCTGAACCAGGGCCGCATCCAGATTCAGATGGGCAAAGCGGATGAAATTGTTTCGGGCCCTGGCATCTCTGCTTTTGGCAGCAGACTGAGCATAAACCAGGATCTTGTCTATTCTGGCGGAAAAGTCGCCCTGGCGCAAGGGCATGAGAATGCGGCTCAGATTAAAGGCCGCCTCGGCGCTCTCTTCTGCAGAGGGATTATTCTTCCTCTCTGCCCCTGGACCAGTGGTCATAAAGCCAGCACCTCCTGCTCCCTCAGAACATCAGCCGGGGCAGAATCCTCTGCCCGGCCAGAAGGCTGCTGGCATCCTCTCTGCTGCGGATGACATCGGTACTGCTGCCGGCGACCAGCACCTCCGCCGGACGGGGCTGGCCGTTGTACTGGGAGGCCATGGAAAAGCCATAGGCTCCCGCATCCAGGAAAGCCAGTATATCCCCTCTCTGGAGAAGGGGGAGCCTGCGCTCCTTGGCCAGGATATCGCCGGTCTCGCAGATGGGGCCCACCACAGTATAAGTCTCCGCTTCCGGCTCCTCGGCGTGGCCGGCCGCCAGAACATGGTGGTAGGAGTCATAGAGCATGGGCCGGGCCAGGACATTGAAGCCGGCATCCACAGCAGCGAAGTTGAGATGAGCTTTCTTGACCACATTGACTTTGGTGAGCATTATGGTGCTGTCGGCCACGATGCTTCTTCCCGGCTCCAGGATCAGCTGGGGGGATATGCCCTGGTCCCGGCAGCGGCTCTCGAAAATTGGCAGCACTGCGGAAGCCAGGTCGGCAGGGGTTGGCGCCGGGCTATCTGGATGGTACTGGATGCCCAGGCCCCCGCCCAGGTCGATCCTCTCAATGCTGCCGCCCGCGCCAGCCACAGACGCAGCAATGTCCATCATCTTGGCCGCCCCCTCGGCGAAGGGGGCAGTGTCCAGAATCTGGGAGCCTATATGGCAGTGCAGGCCTACTGGCCTGACCCCATCCAGATCCATGGCTCTCTTGTAGGTATCCGCCACCTGCTCGGCGGGAATGCCGAACTTGGAGGAGCGCAGACCGGTGGCGATCTTGGGATGGGTCTGAGCTGAGACATCGGGATTGACCCGGAATAAGATCTCCGCCTCCCGGCCCAGCCGAGCAGCCGTGCCGGCCAGGAATTCCAGCTCCTCCCGGGAGTCGACGGACATGCGCACGCCGGCCAGGATGGCCATCTCATGGTCCATCTCGCTCTTGGAGTTGCCGTTGTAGAGGATCTTGTCCCGGGGAATGCCGGCCATGCGCACCAGGGAAAGCTCTCCCGGCGAGAAGATATCTGCCCCCATACCCTCCTGGGCGGCGATGCGCAGCAGAGAGAGGCTGCCGTTGGCTTTGACTGCAAAGTATTTTTCCGCATCAGGAAAGGCCCGGTGGTAGGCGCGGATGTTCTCCCGCAGTCGGGACTCGGAGGTAACATAAAGAGGCGTGCCGTGCTGCTCTGCCAGAGAAACGCAGTCCACATCCTCAATGAAGAGATGATTGTGGCGAAGCGTGAGATGGGATTTAGGTCCGAACATAGTTTTAGCTGATCTCACCGGGATTACTAAATGGTTTCTGTGAAAAGCGAAAAAGGAGACAGTCTAGCCGGAGGAGAGAGGAATTATCAGGCGGCAGAAGCTATAGGTGGGACCGCATCAGTGCTGGATAGCGTTGGAGGCTATTGCCTATAGCTAAGCGGATGTGAAAGGCGATTTGGGAAAGACAATTTGGAAAAGCGGGGAAAGAGCAGATATTTTCGCAAAAGAGAATCGCGATGAGTAATACTGTTTAATGCTGATCAGAGCCAGGCTCAATAATCGCTTTAAAATTCAATCGACGCCCTTCTAATCAATGCTGTCGTTGATCTTCACCTTGTAGCCGTGAGAGGCCAGGTCCTGATTGTCATCCAGGACCTCGTACTCATCGATCTCAATTATCTGGGCCCTGGATCCATGAGCCCTCGGCCAGAAGCTCTCCTTCAGCGTCTTGCTCAGCAGAAGAGCGCCCACCGCCGTCAACGCAATTCCTGTTAGTATGGCCATTTCAAACAGCTATATGCAGGCCTGGAGATATATATGTATTGATCTTATTGTGCGTTCTTATAAGATCTACAGAGGACTGTCCCTTTCCCTGCAACAGACTGGAGCAGATGGCAAAAAAAAAGCGAGCCTGAGAATCCAGCCGCACCAGCCGTTAATGTCGGTCGGCCTGCCCAGATTTCGGCCCACTAAAGGCCGGCGAACTCCTTGGCCCAGTAGGTGATGATCAGATCCGCCCCCGCCCTCTTGATGCAGGTGAGCGACTCCAGAAAGGCCGCCCTCTCATCCAGCCATCCTCTCTCTGCCGCGGCTGCGATCATGGCATACTTCCCTGAGACCTGATAGGCGGCGGTGGGATTAACAGACATCTCCTTGACCGCCCGCAGGACATCGAGGTATGGTAACGCTGGCTTGACCATTACCATATCAACACCCACCTCTATGTCCAGCTGCATTTCCCAGAAGGCCTCGGCGAAGTTGGCCGGATTCATCTGGTAGCTCTTGCAGTCGCCCCAGGAGTATCCGGATTCCGCCGCCTCCCGGAAAGGGGCCATAAAAGGTGGATGCATGCTTGGCGGCATAGGAGAGATAGGCATATCGATAAAGCCGTCCGTCCAGCACCGCCCGGATATCCTGCTCCATATGATCCATCATCCCGCGGGGGCTATGATATCCGCCCCCGCCGCAGCGTGGCTCGATGCCTTCTCGCCCAGCAGGGGCAATTGCTATGTTATCGCTTATGCCTACAGCAGTTGGCTAGCGGAGCCAATCTTTTTTATATTTGAAAGCAGATGAGAAGGCGATCTTAAGCTTGCAAGGATATAAAATGCCGCATCAAGAGATGACAAGAAATGAATTCCATGAGAAGCCTGAAGAGAGTTTTTCATGCCGAAGGGATTTGGATCTCATTTCAAAGGACCAAGCGATGCCACTTGTTTCCATCATTGTCGTAAATTGGAACGGCTTGAAACATATAGATGAATGCCTCAAATCCCTTCTAAATCAGATATATTCTAATATGGAAATTATTTTAGTTGATAACTGCTCAGAGGACGGATCTGTCGAATTTGTTAGACAGAATTTTTTATCTGTTAAGATAATAATGAACGATGGCAATATGGGTTTTGCTGCAGCAATGAACCGCGGCTCAGAGGACGGATCTGTCGAATTGATTGCATCGCTCAATCAAAACACTGTTGCAGAGAAGAATTGGCTGAATAAGCTGGTAGAAGTTATTTTAAGCTCGGAAGATATTGCCGGAGCATCGGGAAAAATCTATTATTTAGATAATAAAGACTCAATATATTGTACCTGGGTCAAGATCAATCCATTCACTGCCATCCCATATTCCTTTCATGGCCTTGAGGGCAGCTCGAGCGTCGACTATCTTATTGGTTGCGCCATGGTAATCAGGAGAGATGCCATAGATGAGATTGGGCTTATTGACGAAGGATACTTCCTCTATTATGAAGACAGCGACTGGTGTGCCAGACTCATCCGAGCAGGCTATAAACTATTTTACGTACCTGATGCAATTGCCTGGCATGCGGTTTCAGGTTCTTTAAGCAATTCATGTTTTAAATTTTCATATCTGATGCGCAATAGAATTAGATTTATCCTGAAAAATTTTGATATTAGGTATATCCTTATATTTATAATGCTATTTCCAATAGAAATAGTGATTGATTTAAAAAATGACATTGCTAGAAGTGATCTAAGAGCACCAAGAATAAGATTCAATGCTATTTTATGGAACATACTAAATATAAGATCCACATATAACGCACGCCGTAGAGACTTGTCCAGAATAGTCAATATAAAATCGTATAACCGATCATTGCCTTTGAGATCTTATAAAATCGGATTTTTTGAGAAGTGGACTTGAGAGGCCTATCTCCCTCATGAGCGAAGGAAAATCCTCCCTCCTGCCTAATAATTCACAATATCCGCAAGTTGAAAGCCATTATTCTTATATACTCCCTTATCAAGACCTAATGAAATGTGGATAATGTCAAGATTTTGATGATGATGAGGCTGCCAGAACCACCAATTACTGGCGGTGAGATATATTATATAAAATTGCGCAATCACTTGAAGAATCATTTTTCCAGTGTTGAGAATATCTCCTGGCAGATGAAGCCGTATAAGGGCCCAATCACTTATCTGATGGAATCCATTCTGATGAACTTCACTTTATTGAGACACATCCGAGGCATGGATTCAAAAACCATAATATTGGAGGATATGGACGACAGCCAGGATCTATTTATTTTTAATGCCATAACAAGAGCTATCAGGAGGCTTTTGAGAAAGGAGATCTATATAGTGCCTGTGATTCAACTAAGGGAATCCGATCTGATCAAAAATAGGCTATTGAGAAGTCTCAAGCTTCTGGAAGAGAGCATCTTCTTTCAACTCGTCGGACGGCATTGTTGTCAATAGCCGGTTTACCTGCGAATCCGTAAAGGGCACGCTCTGGAGAACGGTAGACATGGTAATTGCCTACCCAGGATTGAATGTCTCAGGACTTGGCAAGAAGATCCCAGCTCGCAGCCCCGGCCAGGTTCTTCATCTTCTCTTCGTAGGCTATATTACTTCCAGAAAAGGGGTGGATGTACTTATCCGGGCCACGGAGATCCTCATTAAAGAGAGGGGAATGAAGAATACTATTATTCATATTGTCGGGAATACTGAAATCGATAAAAATTATTTTCAGGAAATAAAAAATTATTCACAGAATGCCGCCATTGATCAGCATATAATCTTTCATGGATGGGTCGATAACCGGGAGATTGAGGAGCTGTACCTCAAAGCGGATATTTTCGTCTTTCCATCTCTCATGGAGGGCTTTGGCATGGTCCTGGCCGAGGCCGCATCTTATGGACTGCCAATCGTAACCACCGATGCCGGTGCCATACCCTATTTGATCAAAGATGGCGTCAATGGCATCCTAGTACCTCCCGGGGATGCAAAAAGCCTGGCTCTTGCCATAGAGCATCTCGCCGCATCCCCCGATCTAAGAGAGGAGTTCAGCCAGGCCAACCGCAAGCTTGCAGAGAAATTTCAATGGGAAAGGTCCCTTTCAAAAATCACAGCATTTCTGCAGAAGCTTGCCGACCTGGCCTAAGAGACCACTATCGCTCCGAATTAAAGACCAAGCTGAGCGAGGGCTTAGTGGCGAGGGCTGGTGGGGGCCTCCAGAGACCAGGTCCCTACAGCCCCAGCCTGGCGAACTCCTTGGCCCA
>DAWB01000095.1:0-9636 GCA_002505805.1 Methanosaeta sp. UBA80
GTCTCTTCCGTATCAGAGTACCCGGTGGAGTTGTTGATGGTTATAAGCCAGCCTTCTATGCCATCGCCAGTGCAGGAATCCTTCTTGAAGCCGGAGATGCACAGAAGCTTCTGGTTGGTGAAGTTCTGGTTGGTTAGATTGCCAGAACAAGTCAGAGTTACATCCAGGTGGATTGGAGTAGTCGAGATGTAGCCGCTGGGGGTCTCCTCGGTTAAGGTATAGTCGCCGGGGATAAGGTCGCAGAAACGGTAATAACCGTCGGGACCGGTTCGGAGGCTATTGATGAAAGTGCTGTTGTTGATGGTTATCAGCCAGCCTTCTATGCCATCGCCGGTGCAGGAATCCTTCTTGAAGCCGGAGATGCACAAGAGCGGAGTGTTCCAGAAGTTCACGTCTGTCTTGTTCTCGCATTCCAGCACGACAACATTCTGGCTGAGATTGCTATTCATCCAGCCGGATCTGATGGTCTCGGTTATCTTGTAGCTGCCGGGCAACAGGTTGCAGACCTGCCAGTAGCCATTGGAATTGGTCATAGCTGTTCCCATCGAAGCTCCAGTGCTATTGAATACCGTGATCTGCCAGCCGGAAAGAGGCTGGCCGCAGATATCGTATTTATAGCCACTGATGCAAGATAATTTGATTAGCTTGGCATAGAGCTTGGCGCTGTTGTCGCACCTTTCCGCCGTTAAATAATATGGCAATATCGAAGCATCTTTGTCTTTCTTAAAGCCCAAAATTTCCAATAAATAGTTCTCTCCATTGATGGTCACATATTCGCTGCTGGATGCATTAGGGATTGATATATAATCCGGACAGGGACCACCGGACTCAGGCACATCAGGGCAACCCTTACAAGAGAATCCTGGGAGATTATAATATTGGCAATTTCTGCATTCTGGATTGCCCCCGTTTTTAGTCTCTGTGAGCACCACTACGAACCTAAAAGTCTTCTTGGTTCCTGTTCCATCACCAAAAGTCAAATCGAGATTCAAGGTTGATCTATTCATTTGTTCAAATTTTCTGGCTCCAATTTGGTAAAAAATAGGTCGGTTATAATGAAAAAAAGTTCCAACCTCAAACTCTTTGCACGGAGTGATCTTAGTGTTTTTAATACCTTTAAAGCCAAATCCACTTTGTAAATTACGATCAGTTACATCATCGCAATCATATTCATCAAAATCCACCCCGTTTAATGCAATCTGAGGGAGACCATTACGGATAATAGAAAAGTCATCGCTATAATTTAGGCAATATGGGCTATTGCCATTGATATCTTTTGTATCAGACCAATGGCCAAAGCTGCTGATCAGCGGGATTTGAGCTAAAGCTATCTGAGTGGATAAAATGAATAGAAATGCGAAGAATGGTGCCATAAGAGCTTTTCCTACGAAGCTCTTCTCACTTGTTTTGGGTCTATGTGAATGATGCTCACGAGCATAAAAATAACTTCCTGATCCAGATCTGCTAATCGTGTATTTATTATAAGTCCATTTTCTCATAAAGATCCCTTCCAGGGAGATGTATACAAATTAAATATAAATAGATTTTCATGTTATTTAAACTTGCATGACTTATGCTAAAATAGATATATACACACCACTATCTGCTCCGACACATCTGGTATTTAAGCTCTGACTGAGGACCATAGAAGATGATATTGTCTGGTCACCGGCAAAACATTATCCCAATCGTACTAGAATTAGTCAACTATTAAAATGATTTAATACCTTAAGCCACTCTATTTTTCAGATATCTATTCCGTATACTTCCTTATATAACGGGAAATTAATAGGCTAAATCATACAAAAAATACTTATAGTAAAGATGTAGAAATCTCTGTTAAAATATAGGATGTGAGAACATCAAACAAGCAGGTGTTGTATTAATCCTGGCAATGGCCATGCTCTCGATTCCAGGAGCCAGTAATGAGGATATGAATATGCTAAGAGGAGATGAGATGGATACCACACTCGAAATTGACGGAGCATCCATTATATCTCCAGAGGCTGCAGATGGCAACTACAATATTCTAGCTATTGGAAATGATAAGTCTCTGGCCTTTGGACCAGAGATTGATCCAATTGCAGCAAATAATCTGGAGATCAAAACAGATCAGAATTCAGGGGATTGTGGATGCTGCAAATCGTCTTATAAAGAAATTCCCATAATTGTAAATTCAACCATGCAGAATATGCAAACCAATGGGAACAATCCTCTCGAGATAAGCACTTGCAAGGATTGCTGCATTAAAGTGAATATCGATCGCATCAATGCAGGCGACAGGACTGCTATTGCTTTCGGATTCTCAGAAGCAGCCAATAATGTAAAGATCGTAACCGATCAGCAATAGCTTCATGCTCCGCTGCATAGCAGTTAAAAAACATGCAAGATAAGGGAGATTAAACCTGGGATATGCCAGAGGATGATTGCAGAGGATCGAGTTGATAGCCTCAGCCAGTGAGCCTCTAATCCGGTCTTGCTCTTCCCTGCCAGCTTAGGAAGGAGAAAGGTGATTGTTGCCAGATAGCGTCAAATGCGTTGATTCCAAGTGGGCCAATGAATGCCGATATTGGTCGAACTAATAATTGGGTTCCTCGCTGTTTCGTGTGGGTGGGCTTGAATCCTGGTATCTGACCAGAAATCCCAAGGATACCACCGCAATGACAGGATCAATATCAATCGCCCATAATGCTAGACTCATTGCAAGTCTTGTTTCAGGGATTGAGAATCGATATCCTGANNCCACACTAAATAGCGAAGAGCCAATAATTGCTCCGGTCCAGACTGCCGGCGAACTTGAAATAATTGCAGGAGGGGCGGCCCAGAGGGATGATGCCGCCCTGCACCTCCCCCGTCTCAACCTCCGGTAGGACAAGAGAGGAGGCGGATACCCCACCAGATCGGGTCCATGGCAAGCCATTTGTACCAGGCCGATCCTGATCCCCTCCGCTTCCAGCACAGCTCTCTTCAGCAGAAGTCTCTTGAGACTCACTGCAGTCCGAATTGCCGCAAACCGTCTCTATTCGGCCCAGATGAGATGGGGCGGCAGAGGCGCTAGCGGAGACGGAGTCACCGGCGTAAAGGATGATATCAGCTTTTTTTTTTAAGCGCAGCCAAGTCGAGAGGAATCTCTCCATCTTCCAGATGGCTATCGGATAAAGCCATTATTCTCATTTTCCATCGGGAGAGTATATTGCAGAGCATGACCAATTAGAAAGCCGGTCGAAGGCCGGATGCTCTATCCTGCTTGCTTCAGCCGACCTCGCCTCGGAGAGAAGCTCGCGTTAACTTGATTACCGGCTGAACCGAGAGTTGTGAGATATCAAGTGATCAGAGCATAAAGGCAGAATCAGACCTTAAGATCGGACCAAAAATTACAGAGGAAAGAAGCGATATGATTGCCAGGAGGGCAGAAGAGCTGGCCCCATTCATGGTCATGGAGGTTTTGGAGCGGGCGCGGGAGATGGAGCGGCAGGGAGAGGACATCATTCATCTTGAGGTGGGCGAGCCGGATTTCGATGCTCCCTCAGCGGTGAAGAGAGCTACCTGCCTGGCCTTGGAAGAGGGGGCAACCCATTACACCCACAGCCTGGGGGACATGGAACTGAGAGAGGCGATCTCCAATCATTATCTGGATGCCTATGGCGTAGAGGTCAGGCCGGAGCAGGTGGTGGTGACATCCGGGACCTCTCCGGCCATGATGCTTGCCTTTGCCTCGCTTCTGGAGAGGGGAGAGGAGGTGATAGTCTCCGATCCGGCTTATGCCTGTTATCCTAATTTCATCAATTTTCTTGGCGGAGTCCCGTCCAGGGTGCCGGTATATGAGCAGGATGGATTCCAGTACCGCGTGCCGGCCATAGAAGAGAGAATCAATCAAAAGACCAAGGCCATACTGATCAATTCTCCCTCCAATCCCACCGGATGCCTGATCTCTGAAATGGATATGAAGGCCATAGCCGGCCTCTCTCCTTACATCATATCCGACGAGATCTATCACGGCCTGGTTTATGAGGGACAGGAGCACTCCATCCTGGAGTTCACAGACAGGGCATTTGTCTTGAACGGCTTTTCCAAGCTCTATGCCATGACCGGCTACCGCCTGGGATATCTCATCGCTCCACCCCAGTTCATCCGGCCCATTCAGAAGATGCAGCAGAACTTTTTCATCTGCGCCGGCTCTTTAGCCCAGAGGGCAGGGATTGCTGCCTTGCAGGAGAGCGAAGCCGAGGTGGAGGAGATGAAAAGCATATACAATCGCAGGCGCAAGTTTATGATCAAACGCCTAAAGGAACTGGGCATCTCCATAGCCGTGGAGCCGACGGGGGCTTTTTATGTATTCGCCAATGCCAGAAGCATCTCCAGCGACTCCTATCGCCTGGCCTTCGATATTTTGGAAAAGGCGCATGTGGGAGTGACGCCCGGCGTGGACTTCGGGAAAAACGGGGAAGGCTATCTTCGTTTCTCTTATGCCAATTCGATTAAGAATATAGAGGAGGGACTGAACCGGCTGGAGCAATATCTAAAGGAGGCAAGCTGGCTATAGTCCGGCTGTGATTCATTTTTCGGCTCAGTCCTTTGTCAGGATATCCAGCAGCTTCCTGGCATTCTCCCTGAACTCTTCCAGGCTTCCGTCATTTACCAGCTTAAGGCTGGCTGCCTCCATTGCCTGGCACATGCCCCATCCCATCTCCCGGCACTCCCTCTGCTCCAGCGCCGCAGCAGCCTGACCATCCGGCTCGCCGCAACTGGATATGATCTTCTCATCCTGGTCCTGCTTGTCTGCCTCGCACAGGCCACTTCCCGGATCGTCCGGTCGGCCCCGCGCCCGAAGCCACCTCAAGCGCTCCTCCGCCGGAGCGCAGACTTCCACCAGATAAAACTCCTCGGCCTGGGAGGCAAAATAGTCAGCCTCCTCTCGAGAGCGCAGGCCGTCCACTACTACCGTCTCCTCTCCACGGGCCCTGGCCTCTTGAAAGATTCGCCTGGCCACGGCCTCGGGTCCCTCCGCCTCTCGCAAGGCGCAACCGATGCGACCCAAATTCACGTCTGTAGGCTCCAGGCCCTGCCTGGCTGCCTCCTGGCGGATGACATCTCCCATGACCACCACAGTCAGACCCTGCTGCATTGCAATCCGGGAGGCCTCTCCCTTGCCCGAGCCGGGCAGCCCTATCAAGCCGATGATCTTCATCTGGTGTCCACCTTTAGGGGCGGTTTCAGTTCATTCCGTTATCTAGCTTTTCCATACCACCTTGGGCAGAGCATGAACCCGGATCTCCATCTCGCCCTGGCTGGCAGCACGGCAGGCTTCTGCCATCTGCTCCATCTCCTCAATGGATACCGGAGAGAATGGGCTCTCGTCCTCACCGGGATGGCCCTGCTGAAGAATCAGGCCCTCCAGGCGGCTGAGGGGATATGAACCCTTTAATCGGCAAAGTGCCCCGGCGATCTTCACCACCTGGGCAGTGGAGGGATCATGGGGGAAGACTGTGGTCCTGGCCTCAAATACACTTCCCGATTTAAAGCAGATCTCCAGGCTCTTTCTCACTTCAGAGGCACTGTGGCCTCTTCCTGTGGCTGACTCATAATCCGGCTCCTCAAGGGCAGACTTGAGGTCCAGAAAGACCCTATCCACCAGGCCTTCTTCCAGAAGCATCTCCAGGTGATCGGGAAATATGCCCGAGGTCTCCAGGCCGGTAGCCAGGTCCAGGCTTTTTGCCAGGCGGAAGAGATGGCGGCAAGCCTGCGGCTGGAGCAGAGGCTCTCCCCCGGAGAGAACCAGGGCGTCCACAAAAGGCTTGCTGATCGCCCTCTGCGCTGCTTCGTCCAGTTTGATCTGTACGGGTGTGTGGCAGGAAGTTGAGCAACTTTCCAGCCCTTCTGAAAACAGGGCGGAACGGCTTGGACCGGGCAGGCCTTTGACCTCGGAGACAATGCGAGAGACGATATAATGGAGGGGCACATATCTTTCTCCGCTCTGAAGCCGGCGGTTCTGGCAATGAGGACAGCGCAGGGGGCAGCCCTGCAAAAAGACGACCATGGCCGCCCTCCCCGCCCAGTCCACTGTGGAGAGGGGCACTATTCCTCCCAGGTTGACCCGCATTCATCCTTCCCGGAGAGGGTCCAGCTGCACCGGGCCGCCTGAAATATTGGACAGCCGCTCCTCAAGCTCTTTTTCATGCGCTTTTGCCTGCTCCCGGCTGCTGATCAGATCCTTTGTCTGCTGCTCCCGGCTGCTCTCCAGGCTCTTGATGCTTTTTTTAGCCTGGGCTGTCTCTTGCCGGATCCTAACCTCCTCAAGGCTGCATTCCGCTATTACCTCTCTGGTTTTCAGTATCTCCCTTTCCAGAGCAGCCCAATTGGACCTGGCCTTCTCAAGAGACCTGTTTTTGATCAGCATCTCGATATGCTCCAGGGTCTTCTCCTTCTTTCTGTCCTTGAGGCCCAGGCGTGAGAGATGGCTTTGCAGCTCCACTAACGATCCGGAGATCTCCTCATCCATAACCTCGGCAGGAGACTTGAGGAGCTTCTGGAAGACGCCATCATGCTCTAGGCTGATTCTGGAACTCGAGCCCTGCTTGGCCATTCTGGATAGAGCTTTGGATAGAGGTGAGACAAGCTCAGCCAGCTCCTCCTCTGCCTGGCTCTTCATTGTCAATGCCCTTTCCAGTCCTCTTTTCAGCTCCTCGGCCCTCCGTCCCTCATCGCTCATCGCATGCCTGGCTGCCTCATCCTCCAGAAAAGAGAGGCGGGATTTCAAATCCGCCAGACTGGCCTCATTTTGCCGGATCGACTCCTGTAGCTGCTCCAGGCGGGGCAGCTCCTTCTGCAATCCCTCAGNNCCGGGCATACCAGATCTCCTCGGACAGCTTTCTCTTCTTTTTCATCTCCTGCTCCAGATCCACTAGCACGCGGCTTATCTCAGCCAGATCGGAGTTGATGCGCTCAATATTTTTGGGAAATAGAGCCGCCACATACCTCTGGGCCCGGCCGAAGGTGGTGACAGTCCTCTCCAGGCCCTTGAGGGCAGTCCAATGATGCTGAAATGCATTATCCGGATCCCTTTTGTGAGGCGGCTCTAATTTTTCGCAAAGAGAATCAAGCTGCTTGGCCACTTCGCCTCTTGCCGCCAGCCCGGCGCGGAGTAGCTTGGGAGGAGTGCTGGCATCCGGCTGGGCAGAATTGAGATCGGAGATGTCTCGAGAAAGAGATGAAGCTGCCTTCTCCATACGATTGTATATGGGGTTAAGCCTCTCGGCAAATCCGGATGGATCTTCATGCTGCGCCAGCCAGGAGTCGACCTCCTTCAGACTCAGGGAAGAGCGCTCCGCAGTAGCCCCTCCTTTGAAAATATTATTCAGCCACTTCAAGGCAAATTCTCCTCTTTCTTGAGCTGATGGAATATTCTCTCTGCGATTCTGGGACCGAGAAGGCGGGAGATACCGGCCTGATCGGCTGCCTTCAACTTCTCCAGGCTGGTTATGCCGGAGAGGTAGAGCTTCCTGGCCCGGACCCGGCCTATGCCCTTGAGGTTCAGAAGCCCCAGAAGATCCTGGCTGGCTCCATAGTGGATCCTTTCCGCCAGCTGCTCGGCCTTGAAGGTTATGCCCAGATCGAGGTGCTTGGACAGCTCCGCCAGTGAGTGCATCAGCCACTGGGCCGTCTCGGCAGTGCGGCGGATGTCTCCCGGACCGATTCTATATCGGCTGGCGATCTGATTCTCATTGACCTCGCCGATCCAGTCCATGAGCATTGCCGCAGTCTTGGCCTCCCGGAGGAGATAGTCATAGTTGTCCTCATCATATAGCTCGCTCTGATGCTGATCTATGAACTCCTCAACCCAGCCGTCCGCAGATTGGACGTAGAGCAGATCCATATTGGGAGTCATGGTGATGAGGTGGATCAGCCCCAGTTCAGTGGGGGCTTTGCTTGCCGCCCGGCTCAGATCCAGGGCAGAAGTGAACTGCGATGGCTTTCCTTCAGCCTGGCCCATGCTCTTCTCAGCCCTCTTTCTCTTTAGAGCCTCCAGCATGATCACTGCGCTGAGGGGATCGATATAGAGCTTGGAGACCAGAGAGCCGAGCTTGCTTGGCAGCAGCGCCTCCTCGGCGTCCGAGATCATGCTGTTTTCTTTGAGAAACTGCACTACCTTCTCCACAGTCACATCAAGCTGCCAGGAGTCCTGCTGCTGGGCATAGAAGGTGGTAGCCATGAAGGCCTTCAACTCGGGGTCGCTTCTTGCAAAGCCTGCCGCAATAGTGGAGAGGATATGGGTTCGCAGAGCGCTCTGGCTGGCCAGCTTGGACCAGATCTCCTCCGGGCTGCCGTTTATGTAATGCTCAAACAGCTCCTTCATCTCGGCGTCGTTCTTGGCCAGGAGAAAGGACTCGCCATAGGGGTCCAGCCCTGGCCGTCCCGCCCGTCCCGCCATCTGGCGGTACTCGATGACCGGTATGGGAGCCATTCCTCTGCCGTACTCATATCTCTTGTAGCTCCTGATCAGTACCCTTCTGGCCGGCAGGTTCAGGCCGGCGGCCAGGGTGGGAGTGCTGGCTATAACCTTGATGCGGCTTTGCCGAAAGCCCTGCTCTACCAGACGCCTCTGCTCCGGCAAGAGGCCGGCATGATGGAAGGCGACCCCGTGAGAGACACAGGATGCGAGGCGTGAAGCCGTCTCGCTCTCCCCGCTGGCCAGGATGCGGGAGGACAGCTCTCTGGTGGCGTCATCGGGGACTATCAGTGCGGAGAGCCGCGAGGCTGCTGCCTCGGCGTTCTTTCTGGAGTTCTCGAAGATTAGGATCTGGGCTGACTGGGCCAGGGTGTCCCGCACCAGGGCGGAAGATTCATCCTTTCCCCCCGCCAGGGGGAACTCGCCGTCGGAGAATACCAGCCTCTCATTGCAGATGATCCCCTCCCGCAGCTGGATGGGCCTCCAGTCGCTACAGACCATATCCGCCTCCAGCCAGGAGGCGATCTCCCCGGAATTGGCAACGGTGGCGGAAAGGCCGATGATCTGCAGTGCGGGGTTGCAGCGGCGCAGCTTGGTGATGGTCATCTCCAGAGTGGGGCCGCGGCCCGGATCATTGAGCAGGTGTATCTCGTCCACCACCAAGACGGAGAGGTCTCTCACCCAGGAGGCCCCATTTCTCATCAGTGAGTCCGCCTTCTCCGATGTGGCGATGATGATCTGATTTCGTCCCAAACGCTCGTCCTTCTTGTCCAGGTCTCCCGTGCTGATGCCCACGGCCACCCCCAGCTCCTTGAACTTCTGGAAGGAATCGTACTTCTCCGAGGCCAGGGCCCGCAGGGGAACGATGTAGAGAGACCGGCGCCCGGATAAGGCGGCGCGGAGCATGGCCAGCTCGGCCAGAAGGGTCTTGCCCGAGGCAGTGGGCATGGCTAAAAGCATGCTCTTTCCATCCAATAGGCCCCTTTCCACCGCCTCGGCCTGGGGAGGATATAGCTCCCTGTAGCCGCGAGAGGCATAGAGTTCGATCGCTTCTGGAGGCAGCCACGGCTCGAGGTCCTTTATCTCCAGCATCCGGCCACCTCCGGCATCTTTTTCTGCATCGACATCTCAGATCCTGATTCTTATTGCCGCCGCCAAGAATGCATCTCCTCTAATCTTAAATACTACGT
>DAWB01000095.1:9681-10140 GCA_002505805.1 Methanosaeta sp. UBA80
AATGTATGCCGATCGGATAAAGAACATCCCGCCCTACCTCTTTGCCGCTATTGACAAGGCCAAGCAGGAGGCCAGAAGCAGGGGCGTGGATGTCATTGACCTCAGCGTTGGCGATCCCGATCTGCCCACGCCGGAGCACATTGTNNAGAGCCCTGAATCAGGCGGCCAGCGATCCATCCAACCATCAATATCCCTCCTATGAGGGCAAGCTATCCTTCCGCCAGGCGGTGGCGGACTGGTACCAGAGGACCTTCGGGGTGCAGCTCGATCCACAAAAAGAGGTGCTGACGCTTATCGGCTCCAAGGAGGGAATAGCTCATGCGCCCCTAGCCTTTATCAATCCGGGAGACGCGGCATTGGTTCCCGATCCGGCCTACCCCGTTTACAGGACAGCTACCGCATTTGCCGGGGGCGAGCCGGTGATCATGCCTCTCCTGCGGGAGAACCGGTTCCTGCCGG
>DAWB01000095.1:10215-10335 GCA_002505805.1 Methanosaeta sp. UBA80
ATCATCATGCATGACAACCCCTACTCCGAGACCTATTATGATGGAGAGAGGTCGCTCTCCCTGCTGGAGATACAGGGAGCAAAGGATGTGGCGGTGGAGTTTCACTCCCTCTCCAAGACC
>DAWB01000007.1:0-1857 GCA_002505805.1 Methanosaeta sp. UBA80
GCTGGAATGCTGTCCATCTCCCCGGTCGGACCGGAGAATCCTCCCCCTCCGGCAATCAATATGATTAATGGCGATATATTTGCAGTTCTCTGAGGAAAAGATTTTTATTTCAGGATCTTTCTGGCGAGATCCCGGAGGAATTTATCATAATAGGAAGATTTCTTTTGACAATAGCTCTGATAGCATCTGTGATCATCATTATGGCATCAGCCTCGGAGGAGGAAAGCAGCATCACCCCGGAGCTGGCCCTGCAAAAGCTGATGGAAGGCAACCTGCGCTATGCGGAGGGCAATGCCAGCCACCCCCATCAATCCCCGGAGCGGCGGGCTGAGCTTATATCCGGCCAGCATCCTTTTGCTGTGATCCTGGGATGCTCCGACTCCCGGATTCCACCGGAGCTGATCTTCGATCAGGGGCTGGGAGACGTCTTTGTCATCCGCACAGCAGGAGAGGTTGTCGATAATGCCTCCCTGGCCAGCATCGAATACGCCGTGGAGCACCTGGGAGTGCCTCTGGTGATGGTGCTGGGCCATGATAGCTGCGGCGCAGTGACGGCAGCGGTGCAAGGAGGAGAAGCAGAGGGCCATCTGGGCTCTTTGATGGATTTCATCCGCCCGGCGGTGGAACAGGCCAGGGAGGCAGGAGAGGGGAGCGATCTGCTCAACGGCTCTATAGACAACAATGTCTTCAACATCGTCGAGGCCCTGAAGAGCAGCCAGCCGGTCCTCTCGGAGAAGGTGGAAGCGGGAGAGCTGATGATCCTGGGCGCACGCTACCGCCTTGATTCGGGATTGGTTGAGATACTGGAGTGATCTGAATTGACGAACGGGGCGGAGGTCCAAGCGGAGGATTGATGCCCCCTGCCCCTTCTTCTGATACAGCAGAATATATCTACTAAAAAGCCCCAAAGCCCTTTTTTGATGGCGGAAAAAAAGAACTACTGGGAGATGCAGAAGTCCTTCTGGAAGACCCCGGCGGGAATAGCGATCTGGATCCTGCTGCTGGCGGCTTTCCTGGGTGGAGGGCTCTTGGCCTTGAATTTCTTCGGCCACCAGTATCCGGTCATAGAGTCCTTTCATGCCCATCCGGTGGTGGTGAGCCCGGGAGGAGCCTCCAATCTCAGCTGGAGCGTAATCGGGGCGGAGAGGGTTCTGATCTATCCCGGTGTGGGGGAGGTTGATCTCAAGGGCTCGGTCCAGTTAGAGCCCAATGAGACCACCGAGTACTGGATTGCAGCCATAAACGGCACTGAAAACCGGTCCATGAGCCTCAAGATCATGGTGGATAGGCCCTGAGAACGGGAAGATGGCAGGATGAAACAGATACAGAGCAAGTCGGAGGAGGGAATGGATGATTCCTGGCTCGGGTAAAGCTGGACTGCCGCTCATATCGGCAATATCGCTTGCATCAATGGCCTTCATCATCTTCTCCTCTATCTGCCTGGCCGCGCCGGATGAGGCCTATGGCACGGTCACCAATATCGTAGACGGAGCTACATTCGATCTTGAGATAGAGAAGGCCGATCCCAGAATAGAGGACAGGGTGGAGAGGGTGAGGCTGGCTGATGTGGAAACTCCGGATATGAAGAGGGCAGACGGCCCTGCTGCCAGGGACTTCACCTATGCCGTTTTACAGGGCAGGAGAGTTTACCTGGATATCGACGACTATAGCCCCAACGGTCGTGATTCCCAGGGCAGCCTGGTCTGCGTGGCCAGCCTGTCCGGAGCCTACGGCCAGCCCCTGGCAGCGCCGAACTTCAACCGGATGCTGGTGGACAGCGGACACGCCCGGCTGGACAATTCCACAGACAATGAATTCGATCCCCGATACTGGTGGGATGATGGATATGGATCATCC
>DAWB01000007.1:1888-6892 GCA_002505805.1 Methanosaeta sp. UBA80
GTGGCAGTGGTTCAAGGCTCAGATGGGCCTCTGAGCCTCTATCAATACTCCGTCACTTTTTGCTCTGCCCCTGAAAGAGGCCGGCCGTAGCTGAGAGCTGCCGCATAGAGCATAGCCCCCGCCCTAAGCTCATCCTCATGCGCCAGCCTTGGCAGGCCCAGCCGCCGGGCCAGGCACTCTGCCCGGTCTCCTCCGAAATAGATCTCCAGGCCCTTGAGGCGCAGCAGCAGCAAAAAGAGGTCCACTTCCGGCCCGGGAGAGAAGAAGAGCGTCTCCAGCCTCTCCCCCACCCCGGGCTCATCCTTTATTTTGCTATGAAATTGAGCCAGCCTCTCTCGCAGAAGGTCATCGGCAGGACAGCCCGGTATGGCTTTGATCTCTTTCTCCTCCCTGCAGAGAAGCAGGTTCATCTTGGAGAGGTAGAAGGCGGCCCGGCAGACCTGAGGCTTGGCTTGATGGATCCGGCAGCCGGGCAGAAGAGGATCGTAGAAAGGACAGGGCTCGCCCTCCCTCTTGCGGAGCAATCTGGCCGAGCCCACTGCCTCTGCCTTTAGAGAATGGGGACGGGTATATTCCATCATGAATCTTTTCTGAGAGAGGCCCAGGTGCCGGGCTATCCTGCGGCAGTCCTCTATGTAGACGGCAATGCTCTTCACCTCCCGGCAGCATCTGCCGCATCTCTGGCATTCCGCCAGGAGATGCATAGCTGCATTGCCGGAGAAGTAGGGCTCATAGTCCCGGGAGATCATCTCCTCCATATCCTTCTCCACCCTCTCCCGGTCTTTCAGGCCGCCCGGAGGAATGAAGCGGCATAGATCCCTCATGGCCTGAAGAGCGGTATCTATCTCAAAGCTCATATGCATCTCCTGTCCTCAAATCCAGCGCACGGAGATCTCATCTCCAATCTCCACCATCACTGCGAATCCCCGACGCATCTCCCCCACATTGACCACCCGGCATTCGCCCACGAGGCTCTCCCCCCGGGCCTCATGTATGTGGCCGCATAAGAGGAGGTCGGGCTGGAAGTCCTCCAGGAAGCGGCATAGGCCGGTGGACCCCGAGCTCTCGCCGCTGTAAAGGGTGTCCTGGGCCCCTCGGGGCGGCTGATGGGAGAGGATAATTTTGACACGCGCCCCGGCAATCTCTTGATGGCATCGGGCCAGAATGGGATATACCTCTTCGGCGCCATGATAGTAGCGGGCGGGATGGCCCAGGCGGCGGGGGTCTCTGGCGACCATTCCCCCCAGACCAACAAAACCGATCTCGCCCCACATCAGGGAAGAGCCATGCAGCATCCTAAAGCCCGTCTCTTTCCAGAGATCGGGGACAAAATCCTTGTGGTCCATATTCCCGGGAACTATAAGCACCGGAGGGCCTATTCCGGCTAGCGCAAGCGCTGTAGGAAGGGCAGTCTCCCGGCTGCCTCCGTTATGCAGATCTCCGCAAAAGGCTATCAGATCGGCATCAACTGTCCGCAGCCGCTCCAGCCTGCCACTGCAGTCATGAAGATCGGCGAGAGCTATGATCCGGAGTGGTCTCTTTGAGATTGCCATTCTCCTCTCCCGGCTGCACCGCAGCCCGATCCAGATATACTGGCCGCCAGGATGATATAAATAGGATACGAACCCGCAGAGGAGAAAACTCATTGAAATTCGCATTGGAGAAAAATTGAAGGATTAGAGGAGATCATATGAAAGACATACGCATGCTCTCTGTTATGGCCATACTGGCGGTGCTCATTGTTCTGGCCGGCAGCGCAGATGCTGCCTGCTCATCCTGCGCCAAGGAAGCGGACTGGAGTGAGACGGCCAGCGCTTTTTTAGAGGGCAGGACCATGAGTGAGGAACCGGTTGCATTCGGGCCGAAGGTGGCCAGAGCCGAGTCCTCTCAATTCGAGAGAAGAACAGAAGACGCCCCGATTACGGCAGAAAATGCTTCAGATACCGGTTCGGCAAGCATCGCCTTGCACAGCATCAATGCCACCCCGGCGGTCATCAACTCCTCGGCCACCAGCAAGATCGTTGTAGCATTCGATATCAACAGCTCTGAGCGGACAAATCAGGGAGAGATGCAGCTCTCGGCCAATGCACAGATTAAAAACTCCGCCGGGGGCGAGGTGGCCAAGCTGCCATTGATTAGGCAATCCGCGGGCCTGTATTCCGCCAACTGGACCGCCGACGTTCCCCCGGGAGTCTACAGCATAGATATCGCCGCATTCTCCCTGGATGGAGCGGCAAGCTTCCCGGATGCCCTGCAGATCGAGGTGCTGGGTTGAGTTGAGGATGGGACAGCAGACGGGAAATGCAAAAGCCTCCACAGGAAGGATTTAGGATGAATGGACAGAATATGCTCTGTATCTCGGCAATCCTGGCCGCTCTCTTTATCATGGCCAGCAATGCCTTTGCCGCCTGCTCATCATGCAGCGGTGAAGCAGACTGGAGCCGCAGCGCCGGTGAGTTCATGAATTGGGATCCCACGGGAGCAGAGCCTGCCGCTTTCGGAATCAATCAGGCTGCAAGTAAAGCTGCGAATCAGGCTGCAATGCCCGCTCAACAGGAGATGACTGGCTGGGAAAATGTGTTGAAAGCAGATGATGCAGGTAATTATTCCGGGAGAATCTCTCTGCAGAGCATAAATGCCACACCCGCCCCGGTCAAATCCGGAGGCACGACCCTCATCACTGCCGTCTTTGCCCTCAACCAATCAGAGGGGCAGAATCCGGAAGAGACGCGGCTCACGGTCCAGGCCCTGGTCAAGGACTCCGCCGGAGCCGAGGTGGAGAGGCTGATTTTGATCGGATCATCGGCAAATCGATACTTCAGCAACTGGGTGGCCGATGTCCCGCCGGGATCATACCGGGTGGATGTCCTGGCCTTTTCTCCAACGGAGGCGGCCAGATTCGATGATGCCCTGAAGGTGGAGGTTGTGGGCTAGGAGGCCGGAAACAGCCCATCTTTTTAGATCAGATCGGAGAGCATCTGCCTTCTGGGCTCCTCCTGATCGCGCAAAGAAAAGCACGGCTTAAGCCTCCCCTTGACTAGGACCCTTTTATAGACCAGAATCTTATCCCTGCCGGCAGCCTTTTCCCTTAATAGTAGCACCAATGCCTCCCCTTCCTTTTCCGAAAGCTCAATGGCCGTCTCTTTTCCCGAGGACCAGTCGAAGATGCGCAGGCGATATCTGGTCTTGATGGAGATGAGCTCTCCCCTCTCCCGATCTTTTTCCGACAAAATCCGGCAGGCATACTCCACCGGTCCCTCGAAATTAGGGCAGAGATCATCGGGACGGCACAGTCCCAGATCGGCTATTCCCAGCTCCGGATAGCCGCTGCCCTTTCTCTGCAATGCCCGGCATTTGGGGCAATGCATGCGGCAAAACCACTCCTCAAATATGCGCTCCTCCGCCTCCGTCGCCCCATGCCAGATCCGCCCGGCCTCATCTCTCTGGTATCCGACCTGACCCAGAAATGAGGCTAAGATGGCAGCGGTGCGGTGTTTGCCTTTTCCCTCCGCCGGCCTATTGAGTACCGCCTTGATGCAGGGAGGAAAGGCCTCCTGCAGAGCGGGCTCATGGCTGATCCAGAGCATCTCCTCCTGCCGCTCCAGGGACTCTACGGATACGGGCGACTCTTGTCCCTCATTTTGGGGAGGAATTTTTGAGGGCATCTTATGCTCTCTCGTGGCCCTCCTGGAAATAGGCATGGGTTTCCTGGTCCGGCCGGTCCAGCTGGGGCACGGGCGCTGCCCCCTTGGCTGCTTCGTAATCCATCCTCTCCTTGAGGATGCATCTGCTGCCCCGCAGGCCGCCCAGGGGGTTTTTAGGCGTGCCCATGGAGTTCATGCAGCGGGCCATCACCGCCGCTCCCCTGGCCAGGCCGTCGTCCACAAAGACCACATTCTTCTCCGGCTCATCATACAGCTTGAGCTTGTCTATCTCCTCTATGATCAGGGCCGGCTTTCCTCCGCTGATCCCCGCCCGGCCGGTTACACCCAAAGCCGTCTTGCCGGTCACCACTCCTTCTTCCACTCCCACCTGCACCAGCCGGCGGGCCACAGAGGCCATGGCCAGGTCCAGGGCTCCGAATAAAACTCGCAGGTTCTTGGACTGGTAGAGATCGGAGCCGATGCGGTGCAGCTTGGGAAGGTCACTGCCGTTGACCCCCACATCACAACCTATGAGAACCACATTGTTTCCCGCGGCAGCCTCCGGGCTCACTGGCACCAGGCCATATTTGGTCCGGCTCAAGGGAACCCTCTCGATCTTGACCAGATCGTCGATCTGGGCGGCGTACTGCCGGGCCTCCTTGCCGTAATCCGGTTTGGTTTTGCCGTCGAAGATGTCCAGGGCGGCGCCGGTGATCTTGTCCACGAGACCTGTTCCCTGCACCACGGCGTCGGGTATGGCCCCGGCCAGGCCCAAAAGGTTGCCGATGGTATGGGCATAGGGCAGCTCATCACTGGTCACCCTGCCGTCCAGGGTGGTGCCGAAGTCCATGGAGAGGCAGGGATTCCTGAAGTCCACATCGGTCCAGCGGCTGCCCTCTTTTATCCCTGCCGTGGCCAGCTCCCCCTCCATCTCATTGGCCACCACCTCTACACCTGTGGATCCCTGCGGCGGGAAGCAGGAGGCCACGGCTCCCATGAATATGACCTTCTCGATCATTGTCAGGCGCTTGAATTTGTCCAGGATGTTGTGGATGGACATGGCCGGGGTCATCAGCCTGGGGGGGACCCCGGCATCCAGGCAGCCCCTGGCCAGAGCCTGGATGAAGGCTCCCACCTGGTCAGGCGAGTCCAGCTCCGCCACCACCCCGGTAGACCGCACCACGAAGTGCAGATCGCTCTTGATGTCCAGCCTGGCTCTCTCGTGGCTCTCGATAAGAGTGCTCTTGACCAGCTCGGCAATGGACTGCTCGGTTAAAGGGGTGCCGTTGATGGTATGGGCGAAGATCTCCTCACCGGGCTTGGGCAGCCGCACATCCCGGGTCATCTTCACCGTCTTGTT
>DAWB01000126.1:0-1599 GCA_002505805.1 Methanosaeta sp. UBA80
AAAAATTGCAGCGACGGTGATGCTGAAGCGACGGTATGAGGGTTTTCCTTAAATGGCTTCATACCCAGCATCATCACAATTCGTTACAATCTCCCGCCGTGTTCTCCATTGCTTAATTGCTACTTAAAGTTTTTGCGTGATGATATTATAACTATCAAATTTATAAGAAATAGTTAACTTTGATATTTTTAAATAAAAACAAATTTTTAATTTAAGATTAATCGTTGACTGCGATTATAAATGGCCAATTCCCTGCGATCGGCAAAGGTTCATACAATCCTTTCTGCAATTAAAACGGGCGGGGATTTCTTCATCGCGATAAGGAGCATCAATCCCACGAAAAAGCCTTCAAGATTTATTACAATCAATCATTACAGAATAACTAAAACAAAAATATTCTCCTGTTATGTCTGAGCTAATAATAATTTCGAACCATCCTCCCAGGATGTGCGAACTGCATTAAGCGTTTTGCCATAAACATATCAAATTCCGCTCAATTAACATTAGTAAATAATCATGTTGGATTGCGTCCTGCCCCGTATCATAAATACAGAAAAACTTAAATCGACTGCCATATTTGGCTCAGAGGAATGCATCTCATAATTGCGGAGAAGCACGATGCTGCCAAAAGGATTGCCCGGATCCTGGCTGGAGGCAAGCCCAAATCACTGAGGGTAGCCGGAGTGGAGGCCTTCCAGTTCGATGACCGTGTGGTTCTCGGTCTATCCGGCCATATAGTTGGGATCGACTATCCTCAAGGATACAATAACTGGCAGAAGGTTGACTGCAAGGATCTGATCCGAGCAGAGATCGTGGTTCGTCCCATCCAGGAGAAGATCATATCTGCATTGCATAAACTGGGAAAGGAGGCGGACCGGGTCACCATAGCCACCGACTATGATCGCGAGGGTGAGCTGATAGGGGTTGAGGCCTTGAAGATTGTAGAGGAGGCCAAACCCAAGATCAAAGCGGACCGGGTCCGATACAGCGCCATCGTCAAGGACGAGATCATTAAAGCCTTCCAGGATTCTGGAAACGTGGACTATGAACTGGCCGCATCGGGAGAGGCCAGGCAGATCATAGACCTGGTCTGGGGAGCCGCTCTGACCAGATATATATCTCTGACATCCGGGCGTCTGGGCAAGGAGTTTCTCTCTGTGGGAAGGGTGCAGTCCCCCACCCTGGCCCTCATAGTGGACCGGGAGAAGGAGATCCAATCATTTGTGCCCCAGCCATACTGGGAGATATACGTCGATCTGGAAAAGGAGCTGCGGGTGCAGCATGCCAAGGGCCGCATCTGGGAGAAGAGCGAGGTAGACGGAATAATCTCCCGCCTGGGGCCGGAGGGCATCATCACCTCCATTGAAACCAAGCAGCGCATAGATCGGCCTCCTGCCCCATTTGACACCACCAGCTTNNATCGCTGCCGCCAGCGGAATCGGCCTGTCCGCCGCCAATGCCATGCGCATAGCGGAATGGCTCTACACCAACGGCTTTATCTCCTATCCCAGGACGGACAACACCGTCTATCCTCCCTCCATAGATCTGTCCGCTCTTACCCGGCTGTTCTTGACGGGGGCCTTCGCCCAGGAGGCGGCC
>DAWB01000126.1:1694-1958 GCA_002505805.1 Methanosaeta sp. UBA80
GGATGCCACCAGCCTCAAGGTGGATATCGGTCCCGAGCCCTTCCGGGCCAGTGGAGCCCGCCTGGTAGAGGCGGGATGGAGATACTACTATCCTTACAGCAAGGCCGAGGAGCATATACTGCCCCCGCTCAAGAAAGGCGAGAGGCTGAGGGTGCTGGGCCACAGCGTGGAGGCCAAGGAGACCCAACCGCCGGCCCGCTACGGCCAGGGCAAGCTGATCAAGCTCATGGACGAGCTGGGGCTGGGGACCAAGTCCACCAGGCA
>DAWB01000126.1:2035-3003 GCA_002505805.1 Methanosaeta sp. UBA80
GATATGACCGAGATCTCGGAGAAGAAGATCAAGGAGGACCAGGTCATAGAGAAGTCCAGGGTCATGCTCACATCCGTCTTTGATGAACTGACCTCCAATCAGGAAGGCATCGGAGAGTCTCTAAAGGATGGCCTGCGCACGGACAAGATCGTGGGAACCTGCCAGAAATGCTCCTCGGAGCTGATCATCCGGCGCGGCCACCGGGGATCGCGCTTCATCGGCTGCTCCGGCTACCCGGAGTGCAGGTTCACCCTGCCCCTGCCCCGCTTCGGGACAGTGGTTGTCACGGACAAAACCTGCGAGAAGCACGGCATGAATCACATCCGCATCATCAACAAAGGAAAAAGGCCCTGGGATCTGGGCTGTCCTCACTGCAATTTCCTGGAATGGCAGGAGAAGAAGGCTCAGGAGAAGGCGGAAACGCCTGGGGCGGCGAAGCCAGAAGCAAAAACAAAGGCGGGAAAGAAGGCAAAACCTGCCGCCAAGTCGGCGAAAAAGACAACCACAGGGACAGCAGCAAAGGGAGACGGGCTGGTTAAGGTTCCNNATAGGACCCAAGACCCTGGAGAAGCTGGCGGCGGCAGGGATAAAGACCTCTCAGGATCTGCTGGTGGCCAAGACCAAGGCCCTCTCCTCCAAGACCGGCCTGCCGGAGAAGAAGATCCTGGCCTGGAAGAGCGCAGCCAAGGCGTTGAGCTGAAATCAGCCTATAATCGAGCCGCCGTCTCGTTTATTTTTTCCCATGGCTCTGACAAACTGACTCATAGGCTCCTCCGATTCATCTGGAGGATCTCTTTCTCCATTGCGCCCTGAGCAGAAGTATTATGACTGCCGCCATCATGGCGATGTCCCTCACCAGAAATACCTGTGATATTCAAATCTGCCGATAAATAGTTTTAGAAATATTTTGAAGCATGGTCAGAAGAGACCCTGAGGAAGCAGTATTGCCAGCATGGGCCTGGCCGGAT
>DAWB01000126.1:3082-3994 GCA_002505805.1 Methanosaeta sp. UBA80
AATGATTTAAGCCTTTTGATTAGATTGTAGGTCTCATGCGCGTCTTAAAGAAGAACCTGCGCGGCGATGAGGGAGAGATTGCCCTGCTGCCCGAGTCGCTGGATGATCTATGGCATCTGCAGCATATTGTCTCAAGGGGCGACCTGGTCTTTGCTCTGACCCACAGGAAGGCTCCCGCCATTGCGGACAAAGCCCGCCCGGAGAAGATGGAGAGAAAGCCGGTACGGCTGGGGGTCAAGATAGAGGATGTGGAGTTTCATATGTACTCCAACTGGCTGCGTCTGCATGGAAGGATTGTCTCTGGCATGGATGTGGGGCAGTATCATACCCTGAACATCGAGGTGGGCACGGACCTGTCCATACTCAAATATCACTGGAGGCCGGACATTCTGGCGCGCATAGATGAGGCTGTGGCCGAGTCTCAGAGGCCCAAGGTGGTCATTGCCCTGATCGAGGAGGGAGAGGCCAGCATAGGCGTGCTGCGCCAGTTCGGAGTGCAGATGGCGGCGGAGATCCGGCAGGGCAGCGGCAAGGGAAGCGGGGAAGACACCCGCTCCGGATTTTTGCGGGAGGTGGCGGCGGCCATAGACCAGACCGCCCAGGAGGGAGCAGATGTGATTCTGGCCGGGCCGGGCTTCACCAAGGAGGATCTCAAGAAGGTGATAGACTCCACAAACCCCGATCTGGCCGGGAGAATCGCCATGGATGATACCTCCTCCATAGGACGCTCCGGCTTTCAGGAGGTTCTGCGCCGCGGGGCGGTCAAGAGCGTCCTGGAGTCCAGCCGCATCGCCAGGGAGGCCAAGCTCATAGAGGAACTCTTCCGGGAGATCGCCACGGACGGCCGGGCTGCCTATGGCAGAAAAGAGGTGGAGACGGCCAGAAACTACGGGGCCATTGAGAGCCTGCTGG
>DAWB01000117.1:0-6450 GCA_002505805.1 Methanosaeta sp. UBA80
CTGGAATCCGTCATCAGATCGACCTGAAAGATGATCTCTTCCCGAGGGATTTAAGTTTTGGCCAGAGACGTTCTGCTTAGACTGGGGAAAAGCGAAAAGGGATCCCTGAAAATGCTGGATCTGTAATATCTGCAGTAGAATTAATTTTTTATATTAAGCATAGCTGATTCTGACCGCAAGAGATATCTTGCTATCNNACGTAATTCAGCCAGTAATATGATCTTTGAGGTCAATTCTGGTTTGAAATTGTGAGGGGATGATGATCATGGACCATATTGATATTAAGCCAAACATGATCCTCCGAGGATCACTATTCTCAGAACCTGTGCAGGTTATCACAGTGATTCCCATGGGGGATGCCATAAAACTGATTGGAAAGGGGCTAAACACTGGCAAACTCCATGATCCTATTTTATTCAGTGAGCAACTGGCGGCTCTAGAGACGACTCCAGAAAATGAGCCCTTTGATGGCGATGCAGGAAACTTCCGCCTCGGCGTTGAAGCCATGCGCCTGGCCCTAGCCCATGAGTATGATCCTTATTTCACTCTCTCCATTGCCAGAGTGGATCCCCTACCTCATCAGCTGGAGGCAGTCTATGACTATTTCCTGAAGCTTCCACGCATTCGCTTCCTACTGGCAGACGACCCAGGAGCTGGCAAGACCATCATGGCCGGTCTGCTGATAAAGGAATTGAAAATTCGCGGCCTAATAAAGCGCATACTAATCGTTTCCCCTGCCAACCTTACCTTTCAGTGGCAGCGTGAGATGCAGGACAAATTCAAAGAACATTTCGAGGTATTGAGAAGCGATATTCTACGGGCCAACTATGGCTCGAATCCCTGGCAAGAGAAAAACCAGATTGTCACCTCTATGCCCTGGGTTTCCATAATTGAGGACGCCAAAGAGAGCCTTCTGCGCAGTCACTGGGATCTTGTAATTGTGGACGAGGCTCATAAGATGAGTGCCTACAGCCAGGACCACAAGACCATGGCTTATCAACTAGGCGAGGCGCTTTCCGATAGAACCGATCATTTCCTGCTCATGACCGCGACCCCTCATAAGGGCGATCCGGCAAATTTCAGCCTCTTCTTGCGGCTGCTGGATAAAGATGTCTATGCCGATATAAAGAGCCTGGAAGAGGCGATGAGGAGGCATGAGGCACCGTTCTATCTTCGCAGGGTAAAAGAGGCTATGGTAACATTCCCCGATCCTGACACCGGCAAGGTCAAGAGCCTTTTCACGAGAAGGCTGGTCAGGACAATTGAGTTCGAAATCGACAGTGACGAATGGGATTTGTACAATTCGCTGGCCGAGTATGTTCAGGAGCAGTCAATTAAGGCTGCAGAGGATGACTCCGCCCGAGGCCGAGCTCTCGGCTTTACCATGGCCATGCTGCAAAGGAGGTTCGCCTCCAGCATCTATGCCCTGAGGCGCAGTCTGGAGAGGATCAGGGACAAGAGAGAGAAGGTGCTAAAAGATCCTGAGGGCTACCGTCAGATGCAGATCTTCAAGAAGGTGCCTGAGGATTATGATGAGCTGCCAGAGGAAGAGCAGCAAAAAATATTCGATGACCTGGAGAGCGTTGTCGCCTCTATAGATCCTGATGCTCTAAAAGAGGAAATATTCCAGCTGGACAAGCTGATCGATCAGGCCCGGCTTTTAGAGCAGAGAGAGGTAGAGTCCAAGCTTCAAAGGCTTAAGGAAGTTCTGAAAGAGCAGGGCGTCTTTGCAGATCCTAAGATGAAGCTTCTGCTGTTCACAGAGCATAAAGACACTCTTGAATACCTGGCAGGGGATGGAAAGGATGGGCGGCCGCTAGGAAAGCTGAGAGAATGGGGGCTGTCCGTCACCCAGATTCACGGCGGCATGAAGATCGGGGACAGGGATACTGCAGGCACGAGAATTAATGCCGAGAGGATATTCAAGGAGGACTGCCAGGTCATGGCGGCCACCGAGGCGGCAGGGGAGGGCATCAATCTTCAGTTCTGCTGGTTCATGATCAACTATGACATACCCTGGAATCCGATGAGGCTGGAGCAGAGGATGGGCCGAATCCACAGGTATGGCCAGGAAAAGGATTGCTTGATCCTGAACTTCGTCTCGATAAAGACACGTGAAGGGCGGGTTCTTCAGAAGCTCTTCCAGAGAATCGAGCAGATAGAGAAGGATCTTGATCCACAGAATACGGGCAAGGTATTCAACGTTCTGGGCGATGTCCTTCCCGCAAACCAGCTTGAGCGAATGCTGCGGGATATGTATGCCAATATCACCTCGGAAGATGCTATCAAGAGCCGCATCATCGAGGAGGTGGACATAGACCGCTTCCGGAGGATCACCGAGCACACTCTGGAGGGCCTGGCAAAGAAGGAGCTGAACCTATCTGCGATCCTGAGCAAGTCTGAGGAGGCGAAAGAGAGGCGCCTGGTTCCAGAGGTGATAGAGGACGTCTTCCTGAAGGCTGCGCCCCTGGCCGGCATAGCCCTGAAAGAGACAAAGCAAACTCCGCATATCTACAGATCGAGTGGAAAGGTTCCCCGAAGCCTCTGGCAGATAGGCGAGGCGCATGAAGGAAGGTATGGCAAGCTGGGAAAGGAGTACAAGCAGATAGTCTTTGATAAAACCCTCCTGGCCAGGGATTCCACAGCGGAATGGGTGACTCCAGGCCATCCACTATTCGAGGCGGTCAGAATCTATGCATTGCAGAAGGTGGAGGAGGATCTGAGAAAGGGTGCCATCTTCTTTGACCTTTACAGCAAAGAGCCTTCCCGGTTGGATGTGTACTCAGCGGCGGTCAAGGATGGTCGCGGCAACGTTATACATCGACGCATATTCGTGGTCCAGACGGATATGGCCGGCACCCTGGCCGTTCGGCAGCCTACGATCTTTCTGGATCTGATTCCCTCGACGAGCGAAGTGAAGATACCGGAGGGAAATGGACTGCCAGATCGCGACCAGATAGAGCAGTCCCTCTTTCACATTGCTCTGGTACCTTTTCTGGAAGAGATAAATGCCCAGAGGACGAAGGAGATCGAGACCATCGAGCGCCACATGGAGATCAGCCTCAATGAGCTGATTGTCAGGCAAAACCTGATTCTAAGTGAGCTGATGGAGAAGAGGGAGAGGGGTGAGACGGCGCAGCCCATCGCAGCCAGCATAAAATCGACTGACGATCGGATTGACGATTTAAATGAGAGGCTGGAGCGGCGCAGGAAAGAGCTGAAGCAGGAGCACAATCTGTCCATCTCCGATATCCAGCATCATGGCCGGGCCTGGGTGCTTCCGCATCCGGATAGAAGGTCGCCGGGAATGGTGCAGATGGTTCAGGATGAGGGAGTGGAGAGGATTGCAGTTCAGGCGGTGATAGCTTATGAGGAGGCACGGGGGTGGAAGGTGGAGAGCGTGGAACAGGATAGTCGTGGTTTTGATTTGATATCAAGGAGACCCCATCCAGAAGATCCCCAGACCGCTGTCGAGGTCAGGTTCATCGAGGTCAAAGGGCGGGCAGGGGTCGGGGAAATTGCCCTGACATCCAATGAGTACAGGACGGCGGAGAGGCTGAAAAATGACTACTGGCTTTATGTGGTCTTCAACTGCGCTTCGAAGCCGGAGATACACTCTATCCAGGATCCGAGCAGGCTGGGGTGGGAGCCGCTGGTGAAGATAGAGCATTATCATGTGGACTCAGAGAAGATCCTCAGGGCGAGTTAGAATGAAATTGCATGAGTCATGACGCAGAATATGGAGTGGAACGATCACTTTCGCGATGCGCATGGCGATCAACTTTATTCCGAAAAGCGCTTAGATATTGTAGTCGTAGTGAGATAAGGTACTGCTCTAGCGGTAGGAAGATCCATTCTTCCCAAAGGTTGAAGTAGAATTGCCAAGATAACGAGTTATATTAGGATGTTAGTAGCTGATAATATTAATAAAAGATGTTAATCATGGGAAAGAATTCGCAGTTCCACCTGAATGACGAGGAGAAATTGGTTCTGTATGCGATCGGTGCGGTAGATAACTCTCCCTTAAAAAGTAGAATAAAAATTCAAAAATTAATGTTTCTTATCTCAAATGTATTCAAGGATTTTCAAGGTTTATTGCACTTTGAGCCACATCTTTTTGGCCCATATAGCGAAACCCTGGATAATGTATTGGAATCATTAATCCGGCTTGGCTATGTGCAGACCATCGGCAGCAATTTTCGGCTCACCAAATCAGGATTGAATGCATATTCGTCTCTTAAACCCAAGCCAGAGCTTGCCAGGGTGATAGATGATTTCAAACGATTTTTGAATGATCTCAATGACGAAGAAGTATTGGCATTTGTTTACGTATCTTATCCGAAATATATAAGTGAGTCTGTTAAATGGGACGAACTAAAACCTAGAAGGAAAGATTTTGCCATTTCACTATTTAGAAGAAACAAGGTTAGCTTTAGCAAAGCGGCAGAGATTGCAGGATTAACCCCTGTAGAATTCGATATACTCTTGAAGAATAAAAATATTAGGTGGCGCGAGTGACCACGTCAAAGATTCTTGATAACACTGCAATATCAGCGTTTATCAATGAGATAAGATCCATCGAAATGATTGAAGTATGCCGGAACGAGTATATTCTTGTTACCACTGACTGTGTTCAAAGAGAGACATCAGAAAGATTCTCTCGAGAAACTATTGATATAAATTACAAAAATATAAATGTATTCAGAAAAACCGGAGATAAGAAATACGATCAAGCCCTTGATTATTTAGTAAACAGATATCCATATTTGCATGAAGGCGAATTATCGGCATTCTTACTTGCGTTGCTTGATTATGAGCTAACAGGGAATCCTTATTTTTTTATTACCGACGATCGCAAGATGAGAGAGAAAATTTGTGAGATAATCTCGTCTGAAGTATTCCTGAAGATAATAGGCGAAGCTATTCATAATTATCATTTCACAGGTACGATAGGCTTGATTAAGAGACTCTGCCAAAAAGGATGGTTTTCAGAAGATGATATAAAATTGATCATATCTGATATAAAGAATAGTACTTTCCGTATCTCTGACAAGCTGATTGGTGAACTGAGTGGGTGCTTAAAATGAAGGCAAATCTCCGTGTAAATAATGTCGATGAAGATCTTCTGATGCGTGTAATGGAGATCAGATTTGCTGACAAGTCCATCACCACACCAATCAAGTCCTTAAATAGAACAGTTCCTGTTGCAGGTTTAAATGAAGTATTTCACAGAATTGACCTGGAAAAGATCTCTTTGATAAGCTCAAATGCATCTACAGAAATGAAATTCAACAAAGATGCGAGAAGAGAGAGAAAAGACGACATGATCAATCTCTTCTTTCTATCCTACAAAGAGTGCAAGGTTCCTGAAAAGAATGCGATGGCCACCTTGGCCGACCTGCAATATGTGAACAGCGATTTAGCGATTATGCCGTTATGTCCCGAAATCATCAAGAGCTACGAAGGCGAGCAGCTGATTAGCAATTTTATTTTATTTATCAAAGAATATCTAAAAATTGTAGAGACTTTAAATAATAAAACTATTGTTGGCATCATTCCCGCAAGGCTGCCCAGACAATTCCTCCCCACAGTCCTTGACTTGTATCATTCTCATGATGTTACTTCCTTCGTCATAGATAGCGATGGATCATCTCTTTATTCAAATCCATCCTGGATAAAAGCACTTCAAAGAGGTTTGCATAGTCTTGGCATATTTGATGAGGGTTTCATCTATAACATAAATTCTTTTGAAGGAAGATTCAGCGGAAAGGCAAATATAACACTTGCCAGGGATTTCGTAACCCTCACTTTTGGAATGGATATACTCGGCGCAAATCATAAGCAATCCAAGATTCCTGCGGAAAGAAGGATCAAGATGGATAGCTCGCAGAAAGGTTCACGCTTGTTCGATCCACAAACCTATGGATATACTCGTGATCCATCCCTGGAGATAAAGATGGCTAAGATGAGCAATATGCTTGCTCAGCACAGAGAGGCATTGAGA
Organism: Methanosaeta sp. UBA80; assembly: GCA_002505805.1. Lineage (GTDB taxonomy): Archaea > Halobacteriota > Methanosarcinia > Methanotrichales > Methanotrichaceae > Methanothrix. The sequence goes on from DAWB01000117.1 coordinate 6,005, forward strand.
ATTCAGAACGTGATAAATGAGGAAGGAACTGCATCACGCTACTTCCAAAGAAAACCCCAGCTTATTGAAAATAAGGTTTTAGACAGAGTCCATGAGGTGAAGATAGATCTCACGGAAAGCAGGAAACAACGAAGCCTATTTGATAATTTTTAATAATGCGTGATAATGATGAATCCACTCACTTACCCCAAGCGCCTCATCGAGGTCGACCTGCCCATCAAGAAGATCAGCGCCCACGCCCGCCGGGAGAAGTCCATCCGCCACGGCCACATATCCACCCTGCACATCTGGTGGGCGCGCCGGCCTTTAGCCGCCTGCCGAGCGGTGATCTGTGCCGCACTCTGGCCCGACCCGGCTCAGGAAGATTGCCCGCTCCGGTTCCGGGAGGATGCCGCGGTCATCATGGCCCGGTTCTGGAATCCCATCGGCAGGACTGACCTGGACTT
>DAWB01000117.1:6487-13048 GCA_002505805.1 Methanosaeta sp. UBA80
GGATCCCTTCGCCGGCGACGGCTCGATACCTCTGGAAGCCTTGCGGGTGGGGGCGGATGCCTTTGCCAGCGACCTGAATCCGGTGGCAGTCCTGCTCAACAAAGTGGTGCTGGAGTACATTCCCAAGTATGGCCAGACGCTGGCGGACGAGGTGCGCAAGTGGGGGGAGTGGATCAAGGTAGAGGCGGAAAAAGAGCTGGGTGAATTTTATCCGAAAGACCCGGATGGGGCTGTGCCGATTGCATACCTTTGGGCGCGGACGATCACCTGCGAGGGGCCGGGCTGCGGGGCGGAGGTGCCGCTCATGAGGTCGCTCTGGCTGGCCAGGAAGAGCCGCCGCTCGATAGCGCTGAAATTCATCCCTGACCACGAGAAGAAGCGGGTTGACTTCGAGATCATTGAGGAGGCCAAGCCTCAGGATGTTAGCGAGGGCACAGTGCGCCGGGGCTCGGCCACCTGCCCGGTATGCGGCTATACCACGCCCGTGGCCTCGGTCAGAAAGCAGCTCAAGGCCCGCCGGGGCGGGGCAGCCGATGCCAGGCTCTTTTGCGTGGTGACGACGAGGCCGGGGCAGCAGGGACGTTTCTACAGGCTTCCAGTGGAGAGGGATGTTGAAGCTGTTAAAAAAGCAGAAGTGATGCTAGAGGCAGCTAAGAATATTCATAAAGGGCCTTTATCCCAAATTCCAGATGAATTAGTGAATCCTTTGCCTCACTCTATAAACCGCTTGTCAATCTATGGTATGTCTGAGTGGGGGGAAATTTTTACGCCTAGACAGGGGTTAGCGTTGATAACACTAGCTCGGTTAGTTCAAAAACATAGGGAGCTATCAGCAACTAATCCTGAAAAAAGACTATCCACAGCCACACAAGCTTGCCTAGCTTTAGTGTTCGATAAGGAAGTGGATAAATTATCAACACTTGCTAGATGGGATACTTCAAGAGAAAATCCACAGGGCGCATTTGGCCGACAAGCATTAACTATGGTTTGGGATTTTAACGAGGTGAATCCCTTTTCCGGCTCAGGTGGTGACTGGGATACTGCATTGAACTGGGTAGTGCAGGTTATAGAGCGAGAGGCAACTTCATTTGATATTAATTGTAATAATTCAGGACATACTAATTGCAATTCTGTCACTCCATGCCAACTAATAGATGATTCTGCTCAAGCTTTCGTAACTGATCCACCATATTATGATGCCATTGCTTATGCGACGTTATCCGATTTCTTTTATGTTTGGCTCAAAAGGATGTTAAGAGATGTGTTTTCAAGTCTTTTCGCGACCAACCTTACTCCAAAATCGGATGAAATAATTGTCGAGCCAACGCCAGTAGAAGGGATTGGAATTAAAGATGAGGTCTTTTATCTCCAAAGGATGACTTTGGCATTGGCTGAAGGCAGAAGAATATTGGACCCGATGGGCATCGGTGTCGTTGTATTTGCCAATAAGTCCACATCTGGTTGGGAAGCTGTGCTGACTGCAATATTGAATGCAGGCTGGGTAGTTACAGGTTCCTGGCCCATCGATACGGAAATGGCCACAAAAATCGCAGGAATAGGCCAGGCTCGTCTAATGTCTTCAATCCATCTCGTCTGCCGTCCTCGTGAGAATCCGGATGGCACTGTCACGGAAGACGACGTGGGTGACTGGCGTGATGTCCTGGCCGAGCTTCCCCAGCGCATTCACGCCTGGCTACCTGGCCTGGCCGCTCAGGGCGTCGTGGGCGCTGATGCCATCTTCTCCTGCCTGGGGCCGGCACTGGAGATATACAGCCGCTACTCCCGCGTGGAGAAGGCCAGCGGCGAGGTTGTCACCCTGAAGGAATACCTGGAAGAGGTCTGGGCGGCGGTCTCCCGCGAGGCTCTGGGCATGATCTTCGAGGGCGCAGATGGATCGGGCCTGGAGGAAGATGCCAGGCTCACTGCCATGTGGCTCTGGACTCTGTCCACAGGAGGCAATGGCGGCAGCTTTGATGATAATGAAGCAGATGCAAGCGAAGGAGAAGATGGAGTCTCGGGAAAAGGGGGCAAGATGTCGGGATTCGTCCTGGAGTATGATGCTGCCCGCAAAATAGCGCAGGGCCTGGGGGCCCATCTGGAGACCCTATCCACCCTGGTCGAGGTGAAGGGCGACAAGGCCCGTCTCCTTCCGGTCTTGGAGCGATCTGCATATCTATTCGGCCAGGGCTCTCCTGCAGTCAAGAAGGAACGCAAGAGGAAAAAGGAGCTGCAGACCACACTTTCCGGCAGCCTGGCCCGAGCTGAGAGAGAGACGGTTCCAGCAAGCGAGCTTGCTCTGCCTGCTCCCGGCTCCACAGTACTGGACCGGCTGCATCAGGCTATGCTGCTGTTCTCCACTGGCCGGAGCGATGCCCTCAAGCGGTTCATTGAAGAGGATATCGGCCAGGATCAGGGGCTCTGGAGCCTAGCCCAGTCCCTTTCCGCCCTCTATCCCGCCGGAAGCGATGAGCGGCGGTGGGTGGAGGGAGTGCTGGCCAGGAAGAAGGGACTGGGGCTGTGAAAACAGAGAGGCAAACGGCGAAATATTTGTAATTCAGAAGGAGAACCAATGGCTGAAGAGATCGAAGAGATAGATATGCAGCATTTTGCAGGGCTCTTTGGAGATTCCCATCTATCATGGATCATAGCCCAGATAGTAGCCGATCCTTTCCAGGTCTACCGGCCTAAGGACCTGGAGGAGCTGGCAGAAGCCTCTGCGCCCAGCACGAGAAAGGCTCTTCGAATTTTGACCCGATTGGGACTGCTAATCAGGAATGATACGGACAGACAGCATCCCTCCTACAAAGCAAATCTGGACTCTAAAAAAAAACACTTGGCCTTGACTTTGCTATCATATTCCGTGGTGGACGATAGCATCGGGACAGATTGCATGGATGATCCAATTGCCGAATACTACGATTCTGACCTCAGGGATAGATACGAATCAGTGGAAAGAGGCCTTCATGCAGACCGTCCAGCGCCATGAGAACGCAGAACTTCTTCGGGCTGCAGCATTGGACGAGAGGCTGGCGGACTGGACCGCCTGCCTTACCAGGGCCGTTGTCAAGAGCTGCGATCGCCTGGGCTGGATGTCTGCCGCCAGGGGAAACAAGCTGGATAGCCCGCCTGTCCCCCACAGTGAGTATCTCACTATGGATGTCATGGCTTTCGCTCATAAAAACACCGGAAACTTTAATGTGCTGTAGCCATTTTCATCCTTGGAGATTCAATAGATGGCACTCACACCCTGGCACAAGTCTGCGACACCCCGTGTTGATCTGCGCAAAGGCAAACCATTGGACGCCGCAGAGTTCGCTGTGAACCTCGATCGAGTCAGGGATGGCAAAGCACCCGACGACTATAAGGATCCTAAGCAGTTCTTTGAGAGGACTTATCTGACCAAGAACCTGACCGCCCTTGCAGCAGAGGTCCAGCGTCGCTTTTCGGGAATCAAGACTGAGACCTCGGCCGTCTTCAACATGGCTACCCAGTTCGGCGGAGGAAAGACTCATGCTCTCACTCTACTCTACCATCTGGCCAGGAACGGCCCGGCCGCAAATGGATGGCCCGGTGTGGACAAGATCCTGGCCAAAGCAGGCCTCAATAGCGTGCCAGGAGCAGCGATAGCCGTCTTTGTGGGCACTGAGTTTGACTCCATAACTGGAAAAGGAGGCGGGGCATCGGGCGAGCCCCTGAGAAAGACCCCCTGGGGAGAAATCGCCTTCCAACTGAGCGGCACGCAGGGTTTCGACCTGGTGGAAGAGCACGACAGACAGAGGATAGCGCCGGGAGGCGACGTAATCCGCAGCTTCCTGCCAAAAGATCGCCCTTGCTTGATTCTCATGGACGAGCTGATGAATTATGTCAGCCGAAACCGCGATTCAGGCCTCTCCGATCAGCTCTACAACTTCATCCAGAACCTCACAAACGTCGCCAGCGGCGAGGATAAAGTGGTATTAGTAGTCTCCATACCAGGCTCACAGATGGAGATGAACGAGGCCGATTTTTCCGACTACAACAGCTTCAAGAAGATCATGGATAAGCACGGCAAAGCAGTGATGATATCTGCCGAGGCTGAAACCTCTCAGATCATACGTCGCAGGCTGTTTGAATGGAGTCCGGAGGAGATCTCTCCCGATGGGACCATCCTTCTGGGCAACGAGGCCAAAAAGACCTGCAAAGCATACGCCACCTGGGTCAAGGCCCACAGGAATCAGGTTCCTGGCTGGTTTCCAGTCGACCATGCAGAAGAGATGTTTGAAGCGGCATATCCATTTCACCCTATGGTCCTCTCCGTCTTTGAGACGAAGTGGCAGGCCCTTCCCCGCTTCCAGAGGACTCGCGGCATCCTCCGCCTTCTTGCTCTTTGGGTATCGAAAGTATATCAAGAAAGCTACACGGACGCTCATTCTGACGCCCTGATCGGCCTTGGCACCGCTCCCTTGGAGGATCCCATCTTCCGGGCTGCCATATTCGAGCAGCTTGGCGAGGACCGCCTGGAGGGATCTGTCACAACTGACATTGCTGGACGGAAAGAAGCCCATGCTGTAAGACTGGACAATGAGGCCAGCTCTGCCATCAAGAAAGCCCGCCTGCACCGAAAGGTGGCGACGGTCATTCTCTTTGCCTCCAATGGCGGCCAGACCCACGGCACTGAGGCCACTCTTCCCGAGATCCGCCTTGCAGTGGCTGAGCCTGATCTTGACATCGGAAACATCGAAACCGTCCTGGATGCGCTCTCTGTCAACTGCTACTATCTGGAGGCCTACGGGACAAGCTACCGATTCGGATTGCAGATTCAGCTACCCAAGATCCACGCCGACCGCAAGGCAAGCGTCCCCAAACAGGAGATTGATGAGTGCTTGAGAGATGCTATCTTCAGGGTCTTTAATGAGGGCAACATCATAAAGCCGGTATTCTTCCCGGAAAATAGCAGCGATATCCCGGATACTCCTGCCCTGACCCTGATTGTCCTGTCCCCCGATCACCGCAGACCGGACAGCAGGACAATAGAGCTGATAGAGTCAATGACTAAAGATCATGGTGCCTCCTCCAGGACTTACAAGAGCGCTCTCATCTGGTCCCTGGTCGACAACGACGCCAGCCTGACAAGCGAAGCTCGCAATGCTCTGGCCTGGGAGAAGATCCACTTTGAATCTGAGCAGCTTCATCTCAATGAGAGGCAGAATAGAGAGGTAAATGAGAAGATCGGCAAAGCTAAACGAGACCTTAAGGAGGCAGTCTGGAGAAGCTACAAGAACCTCGCACTCCTTGGGAAAGATAACAGGATATACTTAATGGACCTCGGCCTAATTCATTCCAGCGCAGCCAGGACCATTGTAGACCTCTATCTATTGCAGCTAAAGCAGAAGGATATTATCACAAGCAGCATCAGCCCCAATTTCTTGGTCAAGAACTGGCCACCTGCCTTCTCTATCTGGTCCACCAGGTCCGTCCGAGATGCTTTTTTCGCATCCCCTCTCTACCCCCGCCTGCTCAATCAGCAAGCAGTAAAGGAAGCCATATCCAAAGGCGTCTCTAACGGGATATTAGCCTACTTTGGCCAGTCTGAAGAAGGCGAATACGATCCCATCTATTACCGCACCGATCTTTTGCCGGATGATGTGGAGATATCTGAGGAATGGTTCATAGCAAAGGAGCCTCCCAAGAGGTCAGGACCGTGCACAATAGTGGTGACTCCTGAGCAGATCAGCATCAAGCCAGGAGATGAGGTCCAATTTTCTGCAAAAGTAATGAATGACCGGGGCCAAGAGGTACAGACTGATGCCATAGACTGGAAGGCAACCGGGGGAAGCATCGATCAGCTCGGCCTCTTCAGGGCAGGGGATATAGAAGGGACCTATTCTGTGAATGCTGCAGCGAGAGATGCTACTGGATCTGCCAGTGTCGTCATCTCTGCAGGGGGCAGATCATTGAAGAGGATTGTTGTCTCTCCTCAGGATGCGCATATAGGGCCGGGCAGGACGCAGACATTTGTCGCCGTGGGCCTGGATGCAGATGGCCTTGAAATGCCATTGGCCGGGGTAGACTGGAGGGCCACAGGCGGCACAATCGATGTTAACGGGATCTTTCAGGCGGGAATGGAGGAGGGCTTCTTTACGATCACAGCGAGCGCGGAGGGCGTTAGTAGCTCGTCGAATCTCATCGTCAAGGCCTTAAGTCCTCATTGGGCAGGCGAGATACCTCATCAAAAATGGACCCAATTCTATAACAGAATCCTATCCAAGTTTGCCGCTCGCAAAGGTCTGAAGTTGCTGGTAGCCGTGGACATTTCAGACGCCTCTATGGAGGAAGTTGAGGAGATGAGAAGTGCCTTGCGTGAATTGGGCCTTGAGGACGATGTAGAGGTGGATTAAGCCACAGATATTCACTCGGAATATGGAGCTGGAGGTCCTATGCGCTAGAGCCCAGTTTCAGCTCTTCGGACCATAGGCCGTAACGATCATCAATGGTGCTAAGGATCTGCTCAGGCTCGGCGGCCAGCATTAACAGGCACTATTCCCGCTATAATGCGATCACTCAGGGATGTCTTTTCACAAA
>DAWB01000064.1:0-8682 GCA_002505805.1 Methanosaeta sp. UBA80
CTGCCGTGAACGAGACTGAGGCTGCAGCAGCTCCAGTGGCCGGCCCCTATGTCATTATGGGCCTCGTCCAGGATAACAGCCAAGCTCCTCTGGAAGGCTGGAATTTCGACCTGAGCAAGGACGGAGCAGTGGTCGATAGCGCCATCAGTGGCGCAGATGGAAAGTTCAACTTCGTGGGTCTGACATCCGGCGTTTTCACCGTGAGCGAGACGCTTGAAGAGGGATGGAGTGTCGTCTCTCCCGAGAATGGCACCGTGGATGTCACCATTGCAGACGCCAGCGTGACCGATCTGGTCTTTGTCAACCAGAAAGCTTGAATCCATCACCGATTGCTGTGGAGATAAGCTCAAGTCAAACCACAGCATGAGATGGGCCCCGATCAATGCCGATATAGCGCCTGATCGGCCCATCCCTATTCTGCTCATGCGGCCACGTGGTCTGATTTTTTCTTTTCTTTCAACCATCAGGCTTTCATAGATTGAAGGCTCAGTAAGAGACGGATGATGCTGATTATGAGAAAAAGGTCCTTATGCATAGCGGCAATTTTATTTGCCCTATTGTCTGCAGAGACGGTATTTGCTCTGGGAATGTATGGATCTTCCCACTGTCAGGCCAGAGATGCTATTGAAGCCTATTGTGTCAGTCATGGGGGCTGTCCCAGAGACGGATACTGTCATTTTCCGGACGGCAGCTACTGTGAGCTGGTATCATTTTACAATGGCAACTGCCCCGGAGCGGCCTATTACGAGCAGGCCATCTGGATGAATGAGGCCTATAGCTTCCTCTATGGCGACTATTATAGCCATCCTTATGTCCCGGTTAAATACCCCTCTGCATATCCTTATTATCCCTACAATCCCGGTCCGGCCTATGCCCCAGGATACGGCTCATGGCTCTGATAGGGTATCTGTAAAAAAGGTTGTTAAGCGATAGGATGCCGATCAGGCATCCTTTGCTGCCATCCTAGCCCAGGATTTCCTGCTTGAATTTATCAAAGCCGATTTCATCTATGAACTCTCCCAGGCGCTGCTTCTTGGCGTGGTCCTTGTAGTAGTGGATGATTTTGTCAATCAAAGACAGGACCGCCTCATCGGAGAGGTTCTCCGCCAGCACCACCCCCAGTCTGGGCTTGACTCCGCTGCTGCCGCCAACAAGAAGCTTCCAGCCCTTGGACATTCCTATGAGCCCAATGTCCTTCACCGCTGGCTCGGCACAGGAGTTGCCGCAGCCGGAGACGCCGATCTTGAACTTCCAGGGCAGCTGCATGCCATGATAGATCTGGTCCAGCTTGAGGCCAATGCCCACTGAATCCTGCTGGCCGCGTTTGCAGAAGGTGGTTCCGGGACAGATCTTGATGCTCCGGACGCACAGGCCAATGGCGGCGCCGGCCTTCATCCCCAGGTCATTCCAGGCAGCATCGATATCCTTGGGATCTATACCCACTATGGCTATCCTCTGGGCGGATGTGATCTTGAGCACCTTGGCATTGTATTTTTCAGCCACATCGGCTATCCGGCGCAGTCCCGCCGGGTCTATGATGCCGTCGGGAATGTGAGGCGCAATGGCGAAGGTCTCTTTGTCTCTCTGCAATATTGCCCCTTTTTCCAGAATGTCTTTGGACATTTTTTCCTAGCCTCCTTCAACTAGTTTTTCTTTGATAAGAATGGAGATATTGGTTAATCTGGAGAATATAAGACTCTATCGGAGTGCTGCAATTGGTGTAGAGTCCTAAAAGTCGGGACTCTACAGAGTGCTGCAATTAGATAAAACCGCAGCTTAAAAATCAAGGATATTTGCCAGAATGGAATCTTAGCTTAGCGGATTATTATGGCGAAATTGCTGATGAGCGAGCCAATTTCCAAGGCTTAATTGCTCATCAACATTCTAGCCTGCTCATGCAATAGAGAATCATGCATGTGCCTTGGCCTGGAAGGAAGCACCGCTGGGCCTGCTCTTCCTGTGCCGCATGACGTGGCGGGAGCGCTTTCCGGACATCTCCTCGCTCTTGACCCACTCGCCCGTCTCGTCGTCCTTCTCGTATTGCTCTTTCACGGCCGACCAGGCAGCTTCGTGAGATGCCCTCTCGCGCGCTGCATCTTCCACATCTGCATTCTCCTCCCAGCTGCTGTTATAGGCCTTCAGATAAAGGACCTTGGCCCGGCTGGGTAGATTTCGAACGCTTTTGGGCAGCTCGCTTGTGCTCTCGTATGGCATCCAATACACCTCCTGTTATTGTTTGATTTGGTGAACCTGCTTACTATGAAGGTCTCCTTTAAAAGCTCTTTGGTTTGGCCTGTAGGGCTTATAAAATAAGTTAAATTATGTAATTTTAATAATTTTTATATCTCCTGATATCCTAAGCATGGTTTGGGGCAATGCGAATCTCGCATTTAAGGCCTTATCTCATAGGCTTTCCGATCCCCTGAGCGCCTCATCCAGCGCCCCTTTCAGCTTCCTGTAAGTTGCCTCCAGCCCCTCCGATATCACCCTGGTGTCGGAGAGTACGGGCATGAAGTTTGTATCCCCATTCCAGCGGGGCACAATGTGCAGATGCAAGTGATCGGCAATGCCCGCCCCCCCCACCTGGCCCATGTTCATCCCCAGGTTGAAGCCGTCCGGGCGCATCACTCTCTTCAGCAGATCAACGCACATGGCGGCAAGCTGCATCATCTCCTGCTGCTCTTCGCCCTGCCAGCCGGTGAGACTGGCGGTATGCCGGTAGGGGACCACCATCATATGGCCGTTATTGTAAGGATATGCGTTCAGCATCACAAAATTGTGTCTTCCCTTGTAGAGGATAAAGTTCTCCGCATCCTTGTCCTGCCCAGGCTTGTCGCAGAATATGCATCCTTCCGGCTTCTTGCCAAGGATGTAGTCTATCCTCCAGGGCGCCCACAGATTCTCCATAGTCTTTCCTCTCTCCATTCTCTGTTACTCTCTCAGCCGCTCTTTCTGCCAGACGATCCTTCTGCCCTCAAATCTGGGATTTCCCTCTATAAACATCCTTATTGCCCGCGGGTAGGCTTTATACTCCGCCCTCTGGATTCTGGCTTTCAGGCTCTCGCGATCGTCACCCTCCCACACCGGTACGGGACGCTGGTAGACTATTGGGCCGTGGTCCACATCCTCGTCCACCACATGCACCGTGGTCCCGGTCCATTTAACTCCCCACTCTAAAGCCTGGGAGAAGGCATCCAGACCCCGGAAGGAGGGCAGAAGGGCGGGATGGATGTTGAGAATCCGATCTTTATAATGACGGACGAAATCGGGAGAGAGGATCCTCATGTAGCCGGTAAGTATCACAAGATCCACTCCCGCCTTTTCCAGCCGGTCTATGAGTTGCCGGTCATACTCCAGGCGGGTGAGGCCGGCAGGATCGACGAATTCATGACAGACTGAGAACTCTTCGGCGATTCTGAGCGCTCCGGCATCGGGCTGGTCCGCCAGCACCACTGCTACCTTTCCCGGCAGCCAGCCCTCCCGCTCCGCCCGGAGGATGTAGCGCAGGTTCTCTCCCCGTCCCGAGGATATCACTCCTAATTTAGCGGTCTTGATCGTCAAATCGCACCCTCAAATAAACCCTGTACATCAAAGGTACCTTCCCCGTGCCTTTATCTCCTTAACCCTCTGCAGTACTGCCTCGGCCTGGGGATTGGTCTTGATGTAGCCATCCACAAACGCCTCCATCAGCTCACGAGGACGGTCATGGGTGCTCTCCAGGGTCTGGAAGTAGACATGGACATCCACTCCCTGCGCCTCCACCGTCTTCTCATAATAAGAGAGCCCGAAATCTATAAGGCAGATCCTGCCCCGGGACAGGATCATATTGGAGGTGGTCAGGTCCCCATGAATGATGCCCCCGCTATGCAGAATTCCCACCGTCTCCCCCACCATCCGGGATAGTTCAGGGCTGATGATATCCTTTAATTTCTCTCCCTCTATCCTCTCCATCTTAAGCTCAAACCGGGTTACGTCGCTGATGATTGGAGTCAGGACCCCCAGCCTTCTTGCCTCTGAGGTAATCCTGGCCTCACGCAGTGTTCTTTCCGTCCTGATCCTCCGGTCCAGCTCCGGCTGACGATAGCTCTTGGCCGGCCGGCTCTTTTTAACCGTATCCCCATCCAGGGTGATCACGGCTTCTGCTCCTCTGCCTATCTCCATAAATCTTCTCTCTTTTTCCAGGCCTCCAGGAGGCCAATGCATCCGGTGATCATCATATCTCCTCCGGGGGAGGCAGCCAATGCTCCTGGAATCGCCCCGCAGGAGAGAAAGCTCTGCCGGCGGGGGCCGGTGACCAGAATCCTCTCCACCTTGCCGGGGACGCTCTCCACATATGCTCCGTGGCCGCCATCCTGAAAGACCTCACTGCTTTTAATTGTTCCCTGGCATAGCTCCCGGACCAGGTGGCGCAGCTTTTCCGGGGACAGCTCCGAGGTATGATGCTCAAAGATGCCTGTGATCTGCCCTGCCGCCAGCACCGCAGCCACGGTATGGCCGTTTCCGAAATTTATAACCAGAGCCGGCCTGTCATTCTCCAGCTCCAGCGCCGCGCCAAAGAGGGCAGCCGGGCCGGTGTCCATGAGCAGCGGCCGGAATCCTGCCGTTTTTAGCAGATCATGCACAGCCAGCATACGAGTCATATTCCGGGGAGGATCTCTATAAGCGAAATCCTTTAAACTGCCCCCGGATCGGATGGCCTGGGCCAGGCACTCAAAGCGGTATAGGCGGTTGGATTTATAGGGGGAAAAGCCGTGATCCTGCACCGCCACGGCAATGTCTGGGGGAAGATCAAGATCAAACAGGCCAAAAGCCTTCTTGAGGGCGGCTATATCGATGTCTCCCGTCTCAACCTTCAGGGCTTGAGAAGGGGCCTCATCGCAGATGACGACCCCTAAAGCAGCCGCCTTCTCCAGGTCATCGTTGATTGTAGCCGCGGCGGTGGGAGTGGCAGATACCCCCAGCCCTGCTGCCAGATGCCATCTCACCGCCGCTGTGGAAGAGCCGCCGCCCATGGTCGGGCCGCATAGAAAGACATCTCTGCCCATCATCCTGGCTTGATTGATCCTGTTTCCCACCAGGACGGTCTGGCTGGGGAGGATCATCTTGGTCGAGCCCTCCAGGGGCACCTCCTGATCGTAGAGCAGAATGTCCTGGGTCCCTGCCCCTACATCGATGGCCAAAAGCGACATGGTTTGTTGTATCCCGCATTCATGGGAAAAATTTTATCCTCAGCCTTCCCATCGATCTGGCATGATCATAGATGTGGTGGTCGCGAGCACATCCCGCTATGCCCGCTTCGGATCAGCCAGAAGCCCGGATGAGGCGGATGATCTCTCCGGCCAGCTGATCCTGGAGAGGATAAAGGCGGCGGGACATATCGCTCGCTATGCGCTTCTCCCGGATGGCCTGGGCCTGAGGCAGGCAGCGGAGAAGAGCGACGCCGATGCTCTTATTATCTGTGGCGGAACCGGGCTCACCAAGTCCGACCTTACCCTGGAGGCCGTAGAACCCCTATTTGAGAAGAGCCTTCCCGGATTTGGAGAGATCTTTCGATATAGAAGCCTAAAGGAGGTGGGAGGCCGGGCCATGCTCACCAGAGCGGCAGCAGGGGTTTACCGTGGCCGGCCCATATTCTGCCTCCCCGGCTCTCCGGGAGCGGCTCGACTGGGCATGGATCTCATCCTGCCGGAATTAGGACATATCATTGGGCATATAAGGGAATAATATGAAAAAATAATATTGATTACATTAAATCTTCTTCGGGCGCAGTAGCCTTTTATATGATTAGCACTCTGGTAAGGATATAAAGCTATCAGGGGGAAGATTGGCCAATGGAGACGGAAATTCCAGTGCGAGATATAATGACCCGACCGGTTATCACGGTCGGTGCCGACTTGGACATATTAAGCGCTGCCAAAAAGATGGGATCGGCCAATGTGGGCAGCCTGATCATAACTGCCGAAGGCAAAACCACAGGCATTTTAACCGAAAGGGACCTGGTCAAGAAGGTCCTGGCCGAGGGAAAAGATCCCCGTGCTATCAAGGTTATAGAGATCATGAGTTCTCCGGTTGTCTCCATTGAACCTGATGCCAGCCTACGCGAAGCTGCAGCTCTGATGCTTCGCTCCGGAGTAAAACGGCTGCCGGTTATATCCAATGGAAGGCTGGTGGGTATAATCACAGATACCGATCTGGCCTCGGGCTCCTCTGTGGGCATGAGCGATATTTTAAGCGACCTATTGGAGATGCACCGGGAGAGCGTTCATTTTGAACCGTCCCAGGCAATGCCTCGTGGAATCTGTGAGGTTTGCGGCCAGCTCTCCGATACCCTGGAGAGCGTCAACGGGGAATTGCTCTGCTGGAGCTGCAGGGATGGAAATAGATAGAACATAATCGCTGGACAGCGGAGGAATCGCATTTGTTAGTCGAAGACATTATGTCCAGAGATCCTCTCTACGTCGAGGATTCCACATACCTCACCAAAGCGCGTCAGATTATCAGAGACAATCATGTACGCGGATTGCCGGTATTGAGCAACAAGGGCACCGTCCTCGGAATTGTCACCAATCAGGATATGCTGAGAGTAACCTCGACCAGGTCAAATGTGACAGTGTCCGGTTATGTGGTCTCGGTTCCCACTGTGTCTGGAAAGACTCCTGTTCTTGATGCCGCCAGGCTCATGCTCAGGGAAAAGAAGGGGCTTCTTCCGGTCATCGAGTCCGAGGAAAAACCGGTGCTGAAGGGTGTGGTAAGCCTCCTAGACATCTTTATGAACATCGATTTGGAGAGAATTCCTGAGAAACAGGTATCGGAGATCATGACCACCAAGGTTGTAACCACTCGCCCCGATGATCCCATAACCAGGATCTGGGATCTAATGATCGAGAAAGACTTCACCGGCCTTCCCGTGGTCAAGGACGACAGGACAATAGGGATGATCACCAGATTTGATATGCTTAAAGGCACGGCCAGGATAGGTAAAGAGAGTGAAAGAAGGCCTTCAGACTCGATGCAGATGACAGTTGAAAAAATTATGAGCACGCCGCTATACAGCGTAAAGCCTGAGGATAACGTAGCCTCGGTCATAGAGCATATGCTCAAGCATGGCGTGGGCCGGATGTCCGTGGTGGAAGATGGAATGCTGGTGGGAATTGTGGATAGAAATGATCTGATAAAATGCTACCTTGGTGAGTGAAGATGAGCAAAGGACCAATGACGGGAAAGGATGTAACCAGGATTCCCCAAAAGAGCGATCGAATGCCTGTTGCCCCAGGATCGGGAGAAAGATCACCCCTTCAGTTCGACTCCAGAAATGCCAAGAGGGNNTAGAGCGCCCCTCCAGTTCGATTCCCGAAATGCCAAGAGGGCGAGCAATGTGGTGGGAGTGGCATCGCCGGATGTGGTCACAGTGCCGCCTACCACCACCATCATGGGCGCTATAAAGACCATGATATTCTACGGCTTCTCCCGGCTTCCCATAGCCGATCCCGGCACTAAGAGGCTTTTGGGATTTGTCACTTCGGTCGATGTAGTCGACTTCCTGGGAGGAGGGCTGCGGCACAATCTCCTGGCAGAGAAGTATGGGGGAAACATCTATACCGCCATCAACGCAGACATCAGAGACATCATGAGCACCAATCTCACCTATGCCGACGACAAGGCCTCTTTAAATGACGTACTGAAGCTGATGTACGAGAGAAATGTGGGAGGCCTGCCCATATTAGACGATGATCTCCGGATCAAGGCCATAATCACCGAAGAGGATTTCGTGCGCTTCTGCCGAGGCCTGGATACGGGACTGGATGTAGAGTCGTTCATGAGCCCCAATGTGGTGACCGCTCCCGCTCAGACCACCATCGAGAAGATGACCAGGATGATCATCCAGAAGGGATTTCGGCGCATGCCGGTGGTTCAGGAGGGAGTGCTCATGGGCATGGTCACCGCATCGGATATCATGAAGTATCTGGGGGGAGGAGAGGCCTTCCAGAAGGTGATCACCGGCGATGTCACCGAGGTCATGAACCAGCCCATAAAAAGCCTTATAAAGAGGAGCCTTCTGGCCACAGAGAGGAAGGCTGACCTGGGCCAGGCAGCCAGGAAGATGATGGATAACGACATCGGATCTCTGCCGGTCATGGACCGGGGGTCTTTGGCCGGCATTCTGACCGAGAGAGACTACGTGAGAGCTTTGGCCGAGAACAGAGGAATTTTACCATGATCATGAAGAAAGTCAAAGATTACATGAGCGCTCCCATATATGTCATCGAGCGAAATGAGCCCATTCAGAGAGCCAGGAATCTGATGTTCAAGTACAGCATCGGCAGGCTGCCGGTGATGGACGAGGGACGGCTGGTGGGCATTGTCACCAAATACGATATCACCAACCGTCTCAACCAGGCCGCACCGGAGTGGCGCCGCAGACCCATAGACAAGGTTCCCATCCAGGTGGTGATGACCGAGAAGCCCATTACCATATTCCCGGATGCCACCATGCCCCAGGCGGCAGAGCTTCTGATCGAAAACGACATATCCGGACTGCCGGTAGAGCGCGACAGCCAGATCGCGGGAATGATCACCTCCAGAGATATGATGAGATATTTCTCTGAGCAGGATATCAAGGCCACTGTTGGCGACCTCATGACCAGGAATATCCTGGGGGTTCACCGCCACCATACCATAGGC
>DAWB01000064.1:8815-27896 GCA_002505805.1 Methanosaeta sp. UBA80
GAGACCAAGAACATCAAGATGACCAGAAAAGAAAGCACCGCGGGCAGAAAGCAGTACCGCTATATCAAGCAGATGCCTTTTGTGGCCGAGGACATCATGACGGCACCCATTTTCACCATTGGTGCGGAGGAGAAGGCGGTGGTCGCCAGCCATATGCTTGTCGAGAAAAGCATCATAGGAATGCCGGTGGTGGACAAAGATGAGGTAGTGGGCTACTTTTCTGCCGATGAGATCATTGCCGAGATTGGGAGGTGGAAGNNAAGTAAATGCAGGTTAAAGACATCATGAGCGAGCCGGTGAAGATAGATAAATCGGAGCGGCTGGGCCATGCTCTGGATCTGATGGAGAAGAACGATCTAAGAAGGCTTCTGGTCACCAATAAGGATAAGCTGGGGGGGGTCATCACCACCAGGCAGATCGCTCGGGTGCTGGGGGCCAGAAAGTCCCTGGGAATGCCCGCCTCATCTCTGCATGTGGCCTCCGCCACCATGGACTCGCTGATAAAGGTGCTTCCCGATATGCAGGTTGATGATGCCCTGGCTTTGATGCAGAAGACAGGCGTCCTGGTGGTCATGGATGGAGATAAGGTCCTGGGATGGGTCCGGCCCAGGGAGGTGCTGACAGCAGTCAAGGTGAGCGGCACGGCCGGCGACGCCATGAGGTTTCCCCTCACCGTCAATCCCAATGACCGACTGGTCCATGCCCGGCGCATGATGCTGGACCGGGATGTAGGACGTGTTCCGGTGGTGGAGAGCGGCCGTCTGGTGGGAATCATATCCGAGAGGGATATTGCCAGGTCACTGCGGGCCTTCCGGGATCTCAATGACACCGCCAGCAAGCAGTATGCCAGAATCTTCAATATACTGGTCTCCGATGTCATGACCCATGATGCTCAGTATGTTTACGTGGACACTCCATTGGAGGAGGTCAAGAAGATCATCCTGGAGGAGGATCGGGGAGGACTGCCGGTCTTGAACCACAGGGAAGAGGTGGTGGGGATGATCACCCGGCGGTCCATACTGGATTATCTGGCGAGGACCAGATGAATCTGGCCAGAGTGGCACAGATACTGGGAATAACAGAGAGCAGGCTGCAAGGCCTGCAAGAGACCATAATTCGAGAGTCTGCCTGGCCCGAGCCCCGACTGATCCGCTTTGAGAAGGAGGCATCGGGGGTCGAGGCAGGCACAGTTGTTTTTGAAAACGGCGATATTGTCTTCGGCTATCCCAAGATCCGCAGGCCCCTGTTTTTGGCCCCGGCCATAGAGCGCCACTTCTCCGGGGCGGTGGCTGTGGAGGAGAAGATGAACGGCCACAATGTGCGGGTCCTGTCCGTAAGCGGCGAGACCGTGGCCTTGACCAGAGGCGGATTCATATGCCCCTACTCCACCGAGGTGGCCCGGCGGCTGGTTCCTGAGGAGATTTTCGAGAAGAATCCCAACCTGGTTTTATGCGGTGAGATGGTGGGGCCGGAAAATCCCTATGTGGCCAAGGAGGTCTATCCCACCGACAGCATAGACTTCTATCTCTTTGATGTGGCAGAGAAGAATCGCAAGGGGACAGCGGGCGTGCATAAGACTCATGAGCTGGCGGAGCAGTTCGGACTCAAAGCCACCGCTTTTCTGGGCCAGTTTCAGAAGGATATAGCGGCGGAGAAGATCCGGCATATAGTGCTCCGCCTGGGCCGGCAGGGGCGGGAGGGAGTGGTGCTCAAGGATCCGGAAAATCAGGTCTCTCCAATAAAGTACACCAGCTCGGCCACCAACTGCAGCGACATTGCTGTAGGCTTCAAATATTACAATGACTATGCCACGGACTTCTTCCTCTCCCGTGTGGTGCGGGAGGGCTTTCAGTCCGTGGAGTGGAATGAGTCGGAAGAGGAGAGGGGGGAGAGGGCGCAGCGGATAGGCGAGAGCATTCTCTTTTCCATGATTGAGACTATAGAAAAGAAGCGCGCCGGGGAGAATATAGTGCAGAGGGTCATAATTCACGTCCGGAACCTTCAGACTGCCAGGGACTTCGAGTATCACCTGCGCCGGAGCGGAATTCGGGCTTTATTCGATCCGCCCATGCCGGACGACGAGGGCTATCAGATCGGAATCACTAAGCTGGTCATGAGCACAAACGATAAGACCCAGGCGCTCTTAGACGGTGAGATGTGGTAGAAGGCCGAGAATTATGAGTGAGATTGCAGACATAGAGATGCAGGGACATCTCATCGACTCCCAGATGATGACCCGGGTCCTGGACAAGATCATGGATATGGGCGGGGAGTTCGAGATCAAGAACTTTCAGATTGGCCAGAAGAAGAACGACACCAGCTATGTCCAGATCACAGTCACCGGCGAGGATGCCGGCCATCTGGACAGGATACTCCTGGAGCTGCATGCCCTGGGAGCCCGGCTGGTGGAGATGGAGGATGTCAAGACCGGCGTATCGCCAGGGGATATGGTTGTCCCGAGGGGATTCTATTCCACCACCAATCATCCCACCTATGTTCGCTACCAGGGCTCCTGGGTGGAGGTGGAGCACAATCACATGGACTGCCTGATTGTCCTGGAAGACGGCCGGGCCCGCTGCACTCCCATCGGCCACATCAAGAAGGGAGACCGGGTGGTCATCGGCACCGCTGGAGTTAAAGTCGTCCCCCCGGAGCGGCCCCGGGAGAAGACCTTCTTCGGATTCATGTCCAATGAGGTCAGCTCGGAGCGGCCCAGCGGAGAGCTGGTGCGCCAGCTTGCGTCAGAGATCGTGCGGACCAAGACCGCAGGGGGCAAGATCGCCGTGGTCTGCGGCCCGGCGCTGGTTCACACTGGCGCGGCCCCTGCTCTGGCGGGGCTGATCCGGGAGGGCTATGTGGATGTCCTTTTGGCCGGAAACGCCGTGGCGGTGCATGATATAGAGCGGCAGCTTTTTGGAACCAGCCTGGGGATGAACTGCCAGGGAAATGCCATCTCTGGCGGCCACAGAAATCACCTCTATGCCATAAGCGNNAAGCGAGATCATGGCCAGCGGCTCGATCAAGAATGCCATAGCCGAGGGAAAGCTCAAGGGGGGCATCATGTATGAGGCTACAGAGAAGGGGATCGACTACATCCTGGCCGGCTCCATTCGCGATGACGGGCCTTTGCCCGAGGTCATAACCGACACCGTCCGGGCCAAGGACGCCATGGATAGGGCTCTTAAGGGCGTGGACATGGCCATAATGCTGGGCACCATGCTGCACTCCATTGCCGTGGGCAACCTCCTTCCCTCCTATGTCAAGACCATATGCGTGGACATCAATCCCTCCACGGTGACCAAGCTCATGGACCGAGGATCGGCCCAGGCTATCGGCCTGGTGACGGACATAGGCATATTCCTGCCCCGGCTGGCGGAGGAGATAGAGAAGATGGAGAGCGGAGCAGAGGAGAAGGAGATTCCCTGCTAAGTTATCGGAAAACTTAAATTGGCAGGGAGGCTTCTCCTCCCCTGCATCAGCGGGCCGCCGTGGCTTAGCCCGGTTNNGTTCGAATCCCATCGGCGGCTTTTAATTAATTATTTAGATGTAAAAATAGGGAGCTTAATGCAAAAAACCACTAATAAACCGCTCTCATTTCATCATGATCTCAATGAGGGAAAGATTGTTAAGTCTTGAATGCCAAACCCTCTCTATTTGTTCCTAAAGCCGTCCTCTGGAATACAGGCTTTGGCAAAAAAAGTGCCAAACTCTGTCAATTTAATTTCACTATGACTTCTGGAGCCAATCTGTAAGCTATCAACGTCTTTGATTGGCTCTTGTTTAGTAATTTGCCAAGATATCAGGCTCAAGGACACTAAATGAAAATGGTACATTTCATCCTTATCTGGGAACAGCAATCTATCTTTGGGTACGCTAGTTCTTTCAATCTTCCTGTTTGAAAAGAGCCTTGCCTCACGATCATAGTCCATTTTATCAACAACTTCAAAACTTCTCTTTGTCAATTCTAAAAGAATTATAGCTTCATCACGAGACAATTGTGAAATAATATGGATAAATGAAGGATGTGCTTCGGCGATTCGCTCAGAATCTATTGAGCGTGCCAATAATTCTTCAAAGAGTTCATATAAAATGCTGGTGTCATCCATATACTTTATTTTTTCATATATTGGTCCCAGGATTTGAAGTTGTGGACTAATTCGCCTTTCAAGCGGAACTTTTTCAATAACACGCGCTAATGTGCGATCAAGCCTATCCTGGATTACAGCAGTTATTTGGAGGGGAAATGCTAATAATCGTGCTGTCTTTATAACATCCTCTGCTAATTCCCCTAGTTGCCTANNTGCCTAGCTGGTTTTGATCCTGCATCATCATATACCTTCTCTGCTATTTTTGAATTAAGTGCTTCACCTATACCTATATCAACCACTTGATCACCTATTAGAAGGCATGGATGAAAATGTTTATTATTAAATCTTTTTCTTAATTCCATTTCCTACTTTAATTCCAAACTAAATTATATCAGTGTTTGAAGGAACCACTACCGAGTCCGATCCCCACCCTCATCCAGAGCACCTCTTCCTCGCCTTCCTCTCCCTGCAGGTACATGGACAGCTCCCGGCCCGGCCCATGCTCCGCCTTCTTCCTCTCCATCCCGCCCCTCTCCCGATAGTGCCTCTCGGTGTCATCTAGAATTCTCTCGAAGCTGAGGCCCTCCAGAGCCCCGCTCATGAGCAGCCGTTCCTCTGCCTCCCCCTTGAGATAGACGTATTCCAGATCCGGCGCTCCCAGAAATCTGTGGATCTCCCGGGCCAGCTCGTAGCCCTGCAATGATGGGACGATCAGATGGCAGTCCGGATAGTGGCGCTTTAAAATTTGAAGCAATTCGGTGAAGAGGTGAAGATCCATATCGCAGTACTTGAAGAGCTTATCCAGCAGTATTTCCCTCTTCTCCGGATCGATCTGCAGGACGAGTTCCACCGCCACCCCATCCAGGCCGCACCTTGCCTTTTCCACCTCATTCAGCCCTTCCGAGGCGGACTGCAGACGGTCGAACAGCTGGCCGAGGTCGTGGCAAAATAGATCCTTTCTATCCACCGCATCGGCGGCCTGCCCCAAGGAAAAACGAATTGTGGCCCGGACGGCAGGCCATCTCTCATTGCCTTGAATCATTTCTCTTTTGGATCGTCTATATCGTCTGCATCGTCTACGTCGTCTTTAGATCGTCTTTTGCATCCAGACCACATCGAAGTCCTTTCCCCATTTCCGGCCCACATTCAAGAAGCGGCCACACTGCACAAAGCCCTGCCGTTCATGAAAGGCCAAGCTCTTCGGATTCAATGAGGAGATGCCGGCCAGAATGGTGCGCAGGCCCATCTCCCTTCCCTCATGCAGCAAGCGATGGTAAAGCTGTGATCCGATGCCCTTTCCCGTTTGCTCCGAGGCCACAAAGCAGCTTACCTCAGCTGTCCCGGAAAAGGCGGCAAATGGGCTGTACGGGCGGAGCATGGCAAAGCCAAGAGCAGCCTTTTCGTCCCTGGCGACCAGGAAAGGATAACCTTCTGCCGTACTGCGCAATAATTCAAAGGATTGATAGGGCACAGCCTCCTCAGGATAGGCGGCAAAAGTGTTCTTCACATAGTGATTGAAGATATCAATCACCACTTTTCTATCCCCATCTCTGGCAGTATCAATGATGCACGGCATAGCTTTCCTCCTACCCCTTATTGCTGCATAAATATTGCCGCCAGAGCAGGCTGCCTTCTCCCGCCTGCCCGGCTAATCCACTAAGCCCAATCCTTAATGCATGCTGCAATGTTTGGGGCATTAAGGCAGGCAGTCTGAAGGCTTTTTTGTCTTTCAGTTCATGGCGGAGATGGAGGGATAGCTGTCCAGAGAGCTTCCTATGGCCTTTGGCTCATCGCAGATGAGATCCTTGTTGGTGTCGTTGCAGCCTTCCACGACCTCGTCATAGTCGCTGTAGTGGTTTCCCCTGATCCGGGGGCCGCTGATCATCTCCAAGAGGCCCCGCCATCCGCTCGACTTGGCGCTGGCATCCCAGGAGTTGTTGCTGCCGCTGTCGCTGATGCTGATGCTGTTGTTAAGCAGATCATTGGAGACGAAGGTGTTGTTTGTGCCAGCAGTCTCAATGTATATGCCATATTTATTCTTATAAATTATATTACTCATAATGAGGTTGTTGCTGGAAGAGATCCGTATTCCTGCATGTCCGCAGCCGCAGTGCCCCGAGCCGGTTATGTTGAAGCCCTGAAAGGTGGTGTTTCCAGCCGCTATGGTGATGACGCTACCCGATCCGCCCCCGTTTACCAGCGGAGTGCCATTGCCGCTATCCACACCCACAAGGCTGAGAGGCTTGTTTATGTTTACGTTCTCCCTATAGATGCCGCTCTTCACCTTGATGGTATCCCCAGGCATGGAAACATCTATAGCCGCCTGGATCTTAGAATAATTCTCACCCGTCTGCCCCACAAGGATCTCGGAGGCACCTGCACATCCCAAGAGCAAGATAGGGATCAGTAATAGGTTGATGCACGACCTCATAAAAAATCCCATGGCATGCTCTTTCTATTAGAACTTTTTCATTAATATCTTGGAACAGTGCAATTTGGTAATAGATAATATTGAGCCGGATAATTTTCGGCAGGGCGGCCTGGGGCAGCATCGCCATTATGCCTTCTTCCTTCTGGAAACATCTCATCTCCATCCATTCGGAATCGCAGCTATTTGGATCAAAATTGGTGAGATCGACTCTCCCAGCCGCATTCATCATATTGATATAATATGCTTACCATACTCATGGCAGCAAGGTGGGAACACATGCACTTCCCATATTTGGCATCGCTTCCCGGCCAGGAGAAGGCGCAGTAATGATAGATGATAAGGGCGCAGAAGATTCAAGGGTAGAGGAGTTCATAGCCGCTCTAGGAGGAGGCGCTGAGAGTGCCTTTGGCAGGCTTATGACAGAGATCATGAAAGAGGGCTCTATATCGGAAAAGGACAAAGCGCTTATTGCCCTGGCCTGCTCCGCGGCTGTGAGATGCGATCAATGCATCAGGCGGCATAAGAAGATGGCTCTACTGAAGGGAGCAAGCCGGGAGGAGATGCTGGAGGCTGCGGCTATTGCCGGGCTGGTGCGCATGGGATCCGGCTATAACACTGCTGCACTTCTGCTGGATGAAGAATAGATCAGAGCCGTTTTGATCTTCGAAAAGGAATGATGCATTATGATTGATGGCATAAGATGCCAGAACTGCGGCAAGAGCGTATCCGAGGATGAGGTATTCTCTACGGAGGGAAAGACCCTCTGTGAGGACTGCTATATCGATGTGGGACGCCGGATAAGGGTCTGCGATCCCTGGGGAGAGAGGTCCAAGAAGATCTTCCGGGACAGCCACGGTCTGGAGGGGACGGATGGCCTCACCGATCTGCAGAAGGAGATCTACCAGTTCATTGCCGAAAAGGGCAAAGCCACCAGAAATGAGCTTCTAGAGAGGTTCAATCTGCCTCCAACGGAGCTCGAGAATCAGTTTGCCATACTCAGACATTGCCAGCTTCTCAAGGGCAAGAAAGAGGGAGATGCGGTCTATATCGTTCTCTGGTGAAGGCAATTATTCAGGTCGAGCCTCTCTAAGGATCAATCCAGGTTCCAGCCTCCTCTTTCAGGCCGCTCTCCAATTGCTGGACATTGGTTATCAGAGCGGATCTGCCTGTGGCCTCCGCAAAGATCGCCGATGCCTCGACCTTCGGCCCCATCGATCCGGGTGGAAACTCGCCTTCTGCTAGAAGCCTCCTGGCTGCAGAAGCCGTCATCCTCTTAATCCCACGCTCGGATTCGGTGGCAAAGCCGGTTGAAACATGGGGCACGTCTGTCAGGATGACAAACCTCTCCGCTTCGATGGCCACCGCCAGCTTGCAGGCGGTCAGATCCTTATCAATCACTGCCTCGATGCCCTGAAGAGCGCCATTCTGATCTTTGATTACCGGCACCCCTCCCCCGCCACCGGCGATTATTAGGTGGCCGTGGGAGACGGCATCTTTTATGGTGTGAAGCTCGACTATCTCCTGGGGCCTTGGGGAAGGAACCACCCTCCGCCATCCCCTGCCCGGAGACTCCGTCATTCTCCATCCCTGGCTCCTGATCAGTTCATCCGCTGCCTCCCGGGAATAAAAGGGACCGACGGGCTTGGTGGGATTGGCAAAGCCGGGATCATCCGGATCTACAAGGACCTCTGTCAGCAATGCAGCCACCTCTCTCTCCGGGATCTCGCTTCTAAGCGACCGGGAGAGAAGGTAGCCGATGCTGCCCTGGGTCTCGGCAACCATAATATCCAGCGTCTCCGGCGGTATCCGGTCCTTTGTGGCCTCAATCCGCAGCAATATCATTCCCACCTGGGGGCCGTTGCCGTGAACCAGCACCATTCCCTCCTCTTCGGCCATGAGATGCCTGACCGCCCGGGCGAAAGAGGCTGCTGTCTCTTCCTGAGCCCCAGGATTTCTGGGATCAAGAAGAAGCGCATTGCCGCCAAAAGCAAGAACATTGGGACCTGCCAGGGTTTCAATCCTCCTCTGTAGCCTTTCGCATCAATCTAGCCTTCCCGCGAATGCTCTGCATCCGCCCTCATCCTTGAGACGAACTCCTCAATCTTCTCCCTCAAGAACGGCCTGTCCATGTCCAGCAGATCATAAAGCACATAGGTGGATGGCTTGTCGATCTTTATGAGCCGGCGCAGGTCAATGGGCGAGGCAATGACCACTGAGTCGCAATCAGCCCGATTTATGGTCTCCTCAAGCTCTCTGATCTGCTCCGGATAATATCCCATCGCCGGCAGGACCCGTCCAATATGTCTGAACTTCGAGAATAATTCCTTCAGGGATCCAACAGCATAAGGCCTGGGATCTATGATCTCTGAGGCTTCGTTCATCCTGGCTGCCACCTCTCCGGCTCCATAGGCCATCTCTCCGTGAGTTATGGTGGGACCATCCTCGATAACCAGAACCCTCTTATGCCTGATTATTTCTGGATCCTCTGCCCTGACCTCCGAGCCGGCCACAACCACCGATGCCTTTGGATTCAGCCTTGCCGCATTGGCCTCTATCGCTATAATGTCCTCTTCTGCTGCGCTGTTGGCCTTGTTGATTACAATGAGATCCGCGGCTCGGAAGTTTGTCTCTCCCGGATAGTAGAGTATCTCATGCCCTGGCCGCAGAGCATCGGCTACTGTTATCCACAGATCGGGCTTATAGAATGGGGTGTCGTTGTTGCCTCCATCCCAGACTATCACATCCGCCTCCTCCTCTGCCCTATCCAGTATGGCCTGGTAGTCCACTCCGGCATAGACCACCGTACCTTTGCTTATATGCCTCTCGTACTCCTCCCTCTCCTCGATGGTCAGATTTGCCCCGTCCAGATCCGCCCGGGACGAGAACCTTTGAACCGCCTCATCAACCAGGTTTCCATAAGGCATGGGATGCCTCACAACCACAGCTTTGAAACCTGCTTTCCGGATGACATCGGCAATGTATCTCACAACCTGGCTCTTGCCTGCCCCCGTTCTCACTGCGCAGACGGCTATCACCTTCTTCTTTGACTTTAGCATGGTATGCCGGCCGCCCAGAAATCCGAAGTCAGCACCTATGGCAAGGACTCTTTCCGCCAGATCCATTACATCCTGGTGGTGCAGGTCGCTGTAGGAGAGAATGCATCTGTCTACCCGGCAATTCACAATTATATCCTCGAGGGTCTCCTCCGGCCAGATGGGAAGGCCAGAAGGATAAAGGCTGCCGCATAGCTCAGGAGGATAAATGCGCCAGGCGATCTGGGGGATCTGAGCGGCGGTGAAACCCACCACCTCGTACTGTGGACGGCTGCGGAAGAAGACATTGAAGTTATGAAAATCCCTGCCGGCAGCTCCCAGGATCAGTATCCGCTCTCTTTTAAAACCAGCCAAATCCAATTAGAGCCCTCCACCTACGATTTAAAGCCGATTACTGCCATAAAATGGCATGATACTAAATAGTATCAGCCTGGAATAATCATATAGGTTTTCCCTATGAATAAGCATAAACTTTTCCTGAATGGGGAATGGTTGGACTCAGCTGCTGGCGAGACTTTTGAGGACATTAACCCAGCAACGCTAGAGACGATAGGGCTGTTTCAGAAGGGCTCTATGGATGATGTGAATCATGCCGTAGACAGCGCAGAAGAGGCATTTGACTCCTGGAGCAGAACGCCGCCGCCCCAAAGGGCCAAGATACTCTACCGCGCCGCCAGACTGCTTGAAGAGCGGAAAGAGGAGCTGGCGCGCCTCATGACCATGGAGAACGGAAAAGTCCTCCCGGAGGCCAGAGGCGATGTCCAGGAAGCCATAGACATGGCATACTATGCAGCAGGGGAAGGAAGAAGGCTCTTTGGAGAGACCACCCCCTCCGAGCTTCCAAACAAATTCTGCATGACCGTTCGCCGTCCCATAGGAGTGGTGGGATTGATTACTCCTTTCAACTTTCCCCTGGCCATACCCGCCTGGAAGATCATGCCTGCTCTGGTCTCTGGAAACACAATGGTGCTCAAGCCCTCCAGCGATACGCCGCTTCTGGCAGTTGAGCTGATCAAGATCCTCAGCCATGCCGGAGTTCCCGAAGGGGTCATTAACCTTGTGACCGGCGTTGGGGGCGAGGCGGGGACCGCTCTGATCAAGAGCAGAAAGGTGAAGGCCATATCTTTTACAGGATCACTTGAAACCGGCAAGTGGATACTATCAGAATCCGGCAAGGACATGAAGAGGATCTCCCTGGAATTGGGAGGCAAGAATCCCATTATCGTCATGGACGATGCCAAAATTGATCTGGCTGTGGATGGAGTGCTCTGGGGAGCCTTCGGCACGACCGGTCAGCGATGCACTGCCGCCAGCCGGGTCATAGTGGAGGAGAAGGTCCTGCCAGAGTTTCAGAGAAAGCTCATCCTGAGGGCCAAAGGGCTGAAGGCGGGCAGCGGCCTTGATGAGAGCGTTGATATGGGGCCGCTCATAAACGGCGGGCAGCTGGCAAAGGTGGAGAGGTATGTGCAGATTGGAGCGGATGAGGGAGCAAGACTGGTCTATGGCGGCAGCCGCATCAATCCCCTTCCGGGATATTTCTTTCTGCCTACCATATTCACAGAAGTGACTGCAGAAATGAGGATGGCCCAGGAGGAGATATTCGGGCCTGTGCTCTCATTGATCCGGGCGGAAGATCTGTCGCAGGCCATCGAGATAGCCAACTCTGTTGCATATGGGCTCTCTTCTTCCATTTACACTGAAAATATCAAGAATGCTTTTCAGGCTATAGAGCGGCTGGATGCAGGCATCACCTATGTCAATGCCCCTACAATTGGAGCGGAGATTCACCTGCCTTTTGGCGGGGTTAAGGCTACAGGCAACGGAGCAAGAGAAGCAGGTACAACGGCGATAGATGAGTTCACCGATCTGAAGACGGTCTATTTCGATTACAGCGACAGGCTGCAAAAGGCTCAGATAGACACGCAAAATTGATGTAATCGATCAATGGATCTCTGATCAGGTAATCCCGTCGCTCATGGATCGACAGTTCAAGGCAAGGAGGACAGATGAGGAAAATTGGGGACTCGATCGCAATGAAAAGCGTTATCGGTGCTGGCAGATACCTTGATGATTATGATGAGGTGGCGTAATGTATATCCCCGTAATCCTGGGAACAGCCAGAGAGGGCCGTCAGTCGGAGAAGGCGGCCCGGTTCATCCTGCAAAAGGCCCTTGAGGCGGGCCTGGAGAGCGAGATCATCGACGTGCGGGACTATCGCCTGCCGGCCACGGATAACAGCAAAAAAAGTCCCCAGGCAATACAGCTGGCCGAAAAGGTAGAGCGGATGGACGGCCTGATCATAGTCTCTCCCGAGTACAATCACGGCTACCCCGGTGAGCTGAAGATGATGCTGGATATGCTCTTCTCCGAGTATGCCCATAAGCCGGTGGGCATCTGCGGCGTATCTTCCGGGCCCTGGGGTGGCGTGCGCATGGTAGAGCAGCTTCGATTGGTCTGTATCGCCCTTCACCTGGTTCCCACCGGAGAGGCGGTTCATTTTCCCAAGGTGCAGGAGATCTTCGATGATCAGGGCCAGCTCCTGGGAAAATCGCAGCACAGCCAGGCCAGGAGGCTCTTGGAGGAGCTGATAATGTATGCCGGTGAATTGAAGGCGAATAAAGAGCAAGAAAATATCCTGGGCTGATAAAAAATAACCACACGCTTAAATTATTGCTCAGTTATTTTTAGAGTTAAGTATATAATTACAAGACACTTAATAAAAAAAGGGATGCAAAATCCCAGGCATTTATGTCACCTGGAATTTAGTTCCCGCATATTTCAGTTTTTTTGGCGCGCCAATTAGAGCTACGAAGATCGCTCAACATTTACCTCTGCCAAATTAGAACTATTTCCATTTATACTAACTGACACATTCACATATACCAAAATAGTCCTATTTAGGGATGGATCCGGATCAGGTGAGGTATATTCGATGACATGTGTTCCAGTCAATATGCCCTTAATTTGCTCCAATATAGCTGAGAACTCTGCTGACTTTATATCAATCCACAGACCACTAGTCTGATTTACCAGATCGCGCATATCTACATATTTAGGTAGATCTGAAGCAGGTACATCTGGATTAGCACTTGGATCGCTGAAATCGGGGGATATTGCTATTAGAGATACTCCCGCCTTCGATAAATCATTTTTAACATCTTCCATTGAATAGAGTGAAATGGATTTTCCATCACCTTTCTGAAGGGATGGTTCATCTGTTACCACTAGAATAACTCTTTGCGCGTTTGGTCTAAATCCAAAAGACAAAGCTCTTTCTATGCCTTCGAGTGAGTTTTCTGGCAAATCTATATTTCCGCCAGATACAGAGAGCCTGCCCACAGCTTTTTGATAAGACTCCGCATCATCGGTCCAATTGATCTCCGTGTTAGTAGCAGCGCCACTAAATGTCACAAGAGAATATCTGGCGCTAAGATTGCTAGAATTTATCTTTTGAGTTAAATCTTTAACCTTCGATTTTAGAGCTTTAATTCGATCGTCCATGCTAGTCGTGTTATCAAAGACCACTGCAAGGTCGAGCTGTTGACCGGTTGCATTTCCGGTGAAATAGAAGCTATCAATTGGAATTTTTTTGCTGTTTTCATTAACGGTAAAATCCTCCGCATTTAATCTTTCAGTTTTGGTTGTTGCATTAGATACGTTGACAAAGACATTAAGCTTCACATTTGGTAGATTAGTTAAATCTCTTCCGATGATCTCTCCCTTTATTGTTTCTTTGCGCTGCATTTCGTTAGTATTTCCTGCGATTATCTTGCGAAGAGCTTCTAAGTCCTTGGATTCAGATGTTTCGTTGATCCATGGCTGGTAATTTGGGCCATAAAGGATAAAGTCCTTAGGAGGCATTGGAGAGGTAATTATTTCAATTGCCATCGTATGTTTGTTGTTTATCGAACTTGCTTTTATATTATGTAGTCCAGTTGGTATTGCATTAGTTATATCCTTAACCGGGACATCGCAAGTACCTGTTTTCACATAACAGCTGGTTATTTCTATATCATCAATATAGTAATACTGCCCTGCTTCCTCTGTTGAAACCAGGTATCCTGCATTTGGATACTTTTTATCGTCAGATCCCCAAACGGTTAATCTTGCATCTTTGATAGTACATTCTGGGACCACTAATGTAAAGTCGAAGTTGCTATCGAAATAATGTTTTATGCTATGGTATATATTTGAGTCCTCTGCATAATATATAGCCCCTTCAAGTGCTTCATTTTCTACACTGTCGCTAATGGCTCCGGGATTAACAATACTCAGCAGATCCATTACATCATTAAGTTCTTTAAGCAACGTATCTTTCATAGCAAGATCAAAATTCACAGTACTTGCTACTACTATTCGACCATCTGCAAAGACGAATGCCCAATCACCTGTCGATCCGGTAAACTTCCAAACGACATGAGAATCATCGCTTTCAACTATATCATAAATAGCGCTCACTCGTTGATTCAATATGCTGAAATCTACAGGAATCCCTAACATCAATGATGCTCCAGATTTGAACTCAGGCAAATCGACCACTGCTTGCGCATTTGCCACAGAAATTCCTAGAAACAATGCTGCCAATACCAAAAAGCTGCAACAAATCCTAATTGAATTCATATATTCTATCCTCCATAATGGTAATTAATCGCATTAGCAAAAAACTTTGTGCTCATTCACCACTTGGTTCGCGACTTAATATAATGGTAATAATAGATTTCATTGCCGCACTGCTATCCGAATAAATGAATATAGATTTCCTTAAGATCTCCTAGGCTTCACCGCCTCCACCTCCAGGCGCATCATCTGCACATGGGCCTGGCCCTGATCATCCAGAGGATGTTCTTTTAGATAGCCTCCGGCTACCTCTCTAACGAAATCGTCCTGCAGCCGAGTGGGCAGCCTCTCGGTATAGGGCAGCCAGGTATTCCTGATGATGCCCTCCAGGCCTGCCTGGCCCTGGTGGACCATGTCCTTGACCACCAGGTCCACCCGTATTGGTGAGAGGCCGGCCTGCCCCAGCCAGATCCTGTACTCTTCCGGGCCGTAGAAATGGTAGGGGAATGAAAATCCGGAAAAGTACGGCTTCCAGGGGTCCCTGGCCGCCGCTCTATCGGTATAATAAAATAGCTTTTCCGCATTGCCCCTTCCCCCACACTGCATCAGAAATCGGCCGCCCGGAACCAGGCTATGCCGCACACCCTCCAGCACAGGAATATGATCTCTGATCCAGTGCAGGCAGGCGAAGGATACCACCAGGTCGAACTCTTCCCGGAAATGCAATCGAGATGCATCTGCCACCTGGAATCCCAGGTTGGGGATAGCCGCATACTCCCGACAGGCAAAGCCGATCATGTCCGGTGATAGGTCTACTCCCAGCGCCCGGCCATCTGGGACAAGTCTGGCCAGATATGCAGTGATCCCGCCATCCCCGCATCCTATATCCAGGATGCTCTCGTCTCCCTTTATCTTCAAGCTCTCAATCAGAGCCATAGCCCAGCCGAACTGGGCGGATGCACTCCTCCGATAGTCCTCCGGGTCCCAATTATGCATCCTTGATACCACCTTCATAGAATTCCCTGCCGCCCTTCAGTCTTTGATCCATCTGCTGCCTCTTATCGGATTTTTCAGTTGAATGTGATGCTAATGCTGCTCAGTCAAGGACGAAGAAGAGTTCTTCTCTTCCTTGAATTTGATCAGAGCAGTGAGAAGATCATTATAGGATGTGGGCAGACCATACTCCCGGCCATACCTGGATATGGCTCCATTCAGAGCATCAATCTCCGTCTTTCTGCCCGCCAGTATATCCTGGAGCATGCTCGCCCGGTGATCTACTGTGGGGGGAAGGAGCATCTCCAGAAGAAAATGGAAGTATTCCTCCCCATCCCTATAGGGAACCTCAATCCCTTTAGCCCGGATCACCAGAAAGATCTCCCGGATCACCTGTCTCATGATCTCTCTGGTCTCGACATTCTCCCCCAGCTTTCCGTAGGGCACCTCCAGCAGCGCTCCCAGGGGATTGAGGGAGCAGTTGTAGAGCACTTTGCCCCATATAGCAGCCCAGATCTCTTTTTTGTCCACAACCCGGGTTGGTATGCCCGAGGAGGAGAGATCCCTTTGAACTCTCTCCAGGAGGTTCCGGTTCACCGGCAGGAAGGGCTCGCCCAGCAAAACATCATCGGCATTGACCGTCACCCTGACCAGGCCGGGATTTATGACCTCCGCCCCGAAGATGACCCGTGCTCCGACGGTGCGCTCTTCGCCCACACGCTCAGATAATGCCTCCCAGTTATTCAGGCCGTTTTGCATGGAGATCATGATCCCCCCATCCTCAAGCAGTGGCGCTGCCTCGGCCACCGAAGCTAATGTGTCCTTTGATTTCACGCATAAGAGGATGACCGAAAACCTCTTTGCCCGCATCCGGTCGGAGAGGAGCTCTACCTCCTCCGGGGGAACAAAGTGCTCTCCCCAGATTCCCGTGATCTCGAGGCCTTTCTTGGAGAGAGCTCGGAAGTGCTCGCCCCGCCCTGCCAGAGTAACCGAGCCGCCGACCTTATGGAGAAATCCGCCTAAAACGCTGCCTATGGCCCCTGCGCCGTAGATGAGGTATTGCGGGCCCGGGCTTGTTTTCATAAGCAGAAATTTGGCTTCTGGTCCCATAAGAGGCTTTCGACCTCAAAGATATGGCTGCAGTCGAATCTGTCATAAATTTAAATACAATAGATCATATGGGTTTGCTGATGGATATCTAATAAAGGAGGCTCCATCACCGGGATAAGGGAGCGGAAAGACAAGAGGAGGCTTTCATGAGAATTCACTATCTTCAGCATGTCCCGTTTGAAGACCTGGCCAACATGGAAAGCTGGGCTTCTTCCCGCGGCCATGCCCTCAGCAAAACCCGATTATTTTCAGGAGAACGGCTTCCTCCTCCATCCAGCTTTGACTGGCTGATCATCATGGGCGGTCCCATGAACATCTATGAGGAGGAGAGATACGCCTGGCTGGCAGAGGAGAAGGAATTCATTAAGAAGGCGGTATACGGCGGAAAGATCGTTTTGGGCATCTGCTTGGGAGCGCAACTGATATCCGATGTCCTGGGCGGCTTGGTCACAAAGAACAGATATAAAGAGATAGGCTGGTTTCCAGTCCGATTGACAGAGGAAGGCCAGGCCTCGCCGATATTTTCCGGTCTGCCGGATAGATTCCCTGCACTGCACTGGCATGGCGACACATTCTCCATCCCTCCTGGAGCCTCCCGGATGGCAGAGAGCGATGCCTGCCCCAATCAGGCCTTTATACTGGGGAAGGCCATCGGCCTGCAATTCCACCTGGAGGGCAATCCGGAAAGCATGAAACGCCTTATAGACCACTGCGCCGAGGAATTGACCTCCGGGCCTTATATGCAGATGCCTGAGGATCTGGCTGCTGCCCAGGAAAGCTATGATGGGCTGCGAGTATTGATGGAGAGCCTCTTGGATCGGATTGAGAGAGAGCTGGGGCACTGATATTGATATGGCTCGCGTTTCAGCTAACCAGGTAAAGACCGGTGGAGAAAGAAAAAGCAAGAAGCAAACAAAAATGGCAAACGATATTCCAGGAGTTGCTCTTCATCAAACCGCTCCTCTCGCCCCATTAAAGGTTATTGAGATCAAGAAGAAGCGCTGGTGGCAGTTCTGGAGATGACCGGAGGTTTCTGCCACCTATTGTGTCCAAGAAGACCTGCCGGCTAGGATGAGAAAGAAAAAATGCCGGGCTGATGCTCTAAGCTAAATAGTTTGGAGAATCAATCAGTTCCTCATGCCTGAGGAGATGGAGGCTTCCAGAAGGTTGTTGTATGGGGCAGTCGCAGCCTGCTTTTTTATTGCCGGGCTTATATTGATCGTGTTTCTCTTCTGGTTGGTATTCCCGGTGGTAATCGGACTGGGATTATGGATTTTTGCCGGGCTGTTTTTAAGCCTGGCCATAAAAGGGCGCACATTCGCCGATTGGAATGCAGAGAAGATAGCCCGGAGAAAGATGGCCGGGAAGAAAGAGCAGAGCTGATGGCAGGGGCAAGAGAAATATCGCTCTATGGAGGCAGTACCCGGAGATCAGGGGAAAGGCTTATTATGAGATCCGCAACCTAGAGACGCCCTGTGCCGAGATGACAGATCCAAGCCGTCCGATGGTCCTTAAAAGGCAGCTGCTTCATTCAGTTAGCGGCAGCGGAAAGATAATACTGTCGGAAAAGATGCTCGATGAAGCGGGGCTTTCTCCAGGCATGTTCATCGAGGTAGTGATAAAAAGGGGCTCGATAACCATTTATCCTTATTTTCAAAAGCAGTCAGATAGAGATGATAACAAGGCTGCCACCCCATGACAACAAATACTGATAATTGCTTAGCCACCCGGCAGAAGTTCCGCCTGGCCTCCTCTTTTCAGCCCACCGGCTCCCAGCCCCAGGCCATAGAGAAGCTGACGGCCGGGCTCTTGGCAAATAACGGGCAAAAGGACAACTTTCATAACCTCCTGGGGGTGACCGGCTCGGGCAAGACCTACACCGTGGCCAATGTCATTGAGAAGTTGCAGCGGCCCACTCTGGTCATAGCCCACAACAAAACCCTGGCCGCCCAGCTCTACAATGAGTTCAGGGAGTTCTTTCCTGAAAATCGGGTGGAGTATTTCGTCTCCTACTATGATTATTACCAGCCGGAGTCCTACATCCCCTCCAAGGACCAGTACATAGAAAAGGATGCCCTGATCAATCCCAAGATCGAGCAGATGAGGCTGGCGGCAACTGCATCCCTTCTCTCCCGCAGGGATGTGATTGTGGTCGCCTCCGTCTCCTGCATCTATGGACTGGGCAATCCAGAGAACTTCCAGAAGATGGGCTTTGAGGTCCATGTGGGGGATCATATCTCCCGCCGGGAGATCCTCTCCAGACTGGTGGATATCCTTTTTGAGAGAAACGATATCGACCTCGCACCCGGCCGCTTCCGGGTCAAAGGCGACAGCATAGATCTGGTTCCCGGCTACTTCAACGATATCATCAGGATTGAGCTGTTCGGAGAGGAGATAGACCGCATCTCCGAGGTGGACCGGCAGACGGGTCAGGTTAAAGAGGAACTCAGGTACTTCTTCATCTATCCGGCCCGGCATTATGTCATTCCGGAGGAGGAGCAGAAAGCAGCTATGTACTCCATCATGGCCGAGCTGGAAGAGCGCCTGCCGCAGCTGGGAATGATCGAGGCCCACCGGCTCAAGCAGAGGACGCTGCACGACCTGGAGATGATCTCCGAGACGGGAAGCTGCAAGGGCATAGAAAACTACTCCCGTCATTTCGACCGCCGCCTGCCGGGCGAGGCGCCATACTGCCTTCTGGACTATTTTCCCGATGACTTCCTCCTGGTCATAGATGAGAGCCACCAGACCCTGCCCCAGCTCAGGGCCATGTACAATGGCGACCGCTCCCGCAAGAAAAGCCTGGTCGACTATGGCTTCCGCCTGCCCAGCGCCTACGACAACCGTCC
>DAWB01000087.1:0-754 GCA_002505805.1 Methanosaeta sp. UBA80
CTGCTTGATCACCAGCTCCGAGTCGCCCTTGATCACTATCTCATCCTCGATCCCCTCATCGACCAGCCATCTGGCCGCAGCCAGCAGGGCCTCGTACTCCGCCACATTGTTGGTCATGCCCCGCCCCTGGCCCACCGCCCCGAAGCCCTGCCAGATGGGTTTGCCGTCCCGGTAGATGGCATATCCGTAAGCAGCTACGCCGCCTGGGTTTTTGGGGTAGCACAGGCCGTCAAAGTAAACTGTGATCATGATATCCTTCCTCTACTTTGGGACAGCATCACTATAAAGCTGCATCTTCCCCTGATCAAATCCAATGGGGGCTCGATGCATTTATAGCCGAGCTGCGAATAAGCCTTGATTCAATAGCAGAAGCCAGATGGCAAGCGAGGTCTATTAAACCATGAGGGTTGCAGTGATTGGTGGGGGCATAGCCGGTGCAGAGCTTATCAGAGTAGCCTCGCCCTGTCCCCTGGATTTTGTTTTGATTGAGCCGAAAAAGCAGGTGGAGATGCAGGCTCTGTACCCGGAGTACCTGGGGGGCATAGCCCGTCTGCAGGATCTGGCCGCTCCCTTAAAGCCCTTCTGCCAAAAAGTGGGAGCCACCCACATCCAGGAGAAAGCGCTCTCCATAGAGGGCAGCAGCGTAGTCTGTGAGAAGAGCCGTGTGGACTTCGACTACTGTGTGGTGGCCACCGGCGCGGCTCAGAACTATTTCGGCATCCAGGGGGTGGAGAACACCTTCTCCATCAACACC
>DAWB01000087.1:759-7946 GCA_002505805.1 Methanosaeta sp. UBA80
TCCGGAGAGGATCATGATCATGGGATCGGGCTTGACCGGAGTGGAGTCTGCCTCCATTCTTGCCGAGAGCCTGGATGCCAGCATCTACATCATCGAGGCCAGGGACAGAGTCCTGCCCCAGTTCTCTCCTCAGACATCGGCCCTGGTGGAAAAGGCCCTCTCCAAGAAGGGGGTGAACATCCTCACCTCTACCCAGGTGGCGGAGGTTAAGGAGGACTGCATCATGTTCACGGACAACACCTGCCTGGATTGCGACATGGCCATCTGGACGGCAGGGATAAAGCCCGGCCAGTTCGTGCAGGATCTGGAGCTTCCCAAGAAAAACGGCTGGATACTGGTCAACTCTCATCTCAATGCGGAGAGGAATATCTATGCCATTGGAGACGCCGCCTGGGTGGAGATAGATGGAAAGCTGGCAACCAAGACCGGCCTGGAGGCGGAGCGGCAGGCCAAGTACCTGGCCGGGCACTTTCGGAATATGATCAAAGGGCGGCCTTTTGAGAAGTATTCCGTCCGGGCCAGCACGGACAGCCAGGTGGCGCTGATCTCCTTAGGCGCGGACTGCGCTGTCGGGGTGGTGGGCAAGACCTGCATCGGCGTTCCGACGCGGCTGATATACTCGCTCAAGAGCTGGATTGACAAGTCGTTTATAAAAAGGTTCAAATGACACTCAGTCAGACCGACGGCACAAGACGCTGGGACGATAATGCCGAGTGCTGGCATCGATCTTTCGGCGAGAGAGACCCCAACCGCCGTGATCTGCTTGATCCGATCATCCTGGAGGTCCTGGGGGATATAAAGGGAAAGCAGATTCTGGATGCAGGCTGCGGGGATGGATACTTGAGCCGCAAGCTGGCCCGGAGGGGAGCCTCAGTCACAGGGGTGGAGATCTCATCGAAGATGCTCGCCTTTGCCGCAGAGGAGGAGAAAAGGGAGCCCCTGGCCATAGAATATCACTGCGCATCCTGCTCATCTCTCCCATTTTTATCCTCATCATCATTTGATGCTACAGTGACCAATAATGTGATCCAGGATATGGACGATTATCATGGAGCATTCACGGAGTTCAGCCGGCTCTTGAAGCCCGGCGGGATTTACCTGCACATCATGAACCATCCCTGCTTCATGACCCCGGTCTGGGGATGGGTAAAGGACGATCAGGGAAAGAAGCTGTACCGCAAAGTGGACCATTACTTTCAGCGAGGCCCATTTCTCTGTCCCTGGGGACCGAGCAGCGGCATGCAGCCCACGGTTTACTGGCACAGGACGCTGGCAGATATCGTGAACCGGCTGATCTCCTGCGGCTTTGTTATAAAAAGGATAATGGAGCCTGAAGCCCCGGAGTGCTGGAAGACGGAGCATCCTGGACGTATGGATAGCGCTCGCATACCCGATTTTCTGATCCTGGTCTGCGAGAAGATGGCAGGCAGATGATCAGGATAAGCTTCATCAAGCCGGATGCTGCAAAAAAAGGCGAATTTCAGATGCTGCTTGTGAAATTGCGGCGGCGCACCCCGCTGCAAGCTGCGGGATATTCTTTAAAAATCAATCCGCATCTTAAGGCCACCCGGCATCCTCTATCGCCCCGCCCGTATCAGGATCTACGGGGCACTCCATCCCCGGCACCGCCCGGAAGGCTTGGTCCATCTCTATCACTCCCACATTGACCATCCCAACCTGAAGAAAGTCCTTATCCAGAGAGAAGGTCTTCCGCGGGCTCTGAACCACCCACAAATCCAGGCAGGTGGTCTCCCTGACCTTGCTGGTTAAGTATCCCTCATAGGGCTTGATTATCCTTATCCAGAATCTTCCCGGCTCCAGGCCGTAAGGCATCGATTTGGCTATGTCTATCTCAAATGAGCCGTCGGAGGCGGTCTTCAGCATCTCTCCCCCCGATCCTACCGGATATCCTCCCTCTGACTCGTCTTCAAAGTCGATGCTGTGGATGGCGGCTCCTGCCACCGGCTCGCCGGTGGGCCGGTAGATGACCCTGCCTTTGATCTTGCCGCTGACAATTGAGCCCTTCTTGGCAGAGGTGGTGCTCGATGAGCTCTTGCCTTTATCCAGGCTGCTACTCGAATAGTCCCGGCCTACCATCACATTCCAGGTGAAATCCTGATAGCCCTGAGTGACCCGGCCATCCTGCCACTTAGCCTCCCAGAAAACGGTCATGCTGACTGTGGCAGATCCCTCCTTTTTGGCGGTCAGGGTGATGGAATTGCCGGTGCCCAGAGTATCCTCTCCGTCCCCGCTAAGCACATCCGTGGGGCCCCATTTGACGAAGTTCCTGTAATCGGACTGGGTCAGAGAGATGATGCCCTGCTCCGCAAAGCTCTTTCCGTCGGCAAAGGCAGCGGGGGGCATCTGATAGGTATGGGTCTCGCCCAGCTGCAGATAGACCGTCTCAGACTGCGATCCGGGGCCGCTCGAGGCCAGGGCCTGGCTGGAAATCCGGCTAAACGATGTCGGGACATAGACCGGCTCATCGGTTGCCATGGCGTTGTTTGTCTCGTCTGACTCTGCCAGCGTTTCCAGCGGATCGGCAATTACGCCAATATAGTAGAGGCCCGGAGATAGGGTCTCTGGCAGCTCGCAGGGAACCGGGCCGATCTTGGATTCGCCAGGTTCGAGATCAATGACCCCGTAGCCGATGTAGATGTCTTCGGCGGTGATCTCCCTGTCAGCGGAAAGGTAGAATCCGGCATTGAATCCATCGGCCTTCTCTCCCCCCAGGTTCTTGAGGCCCATGATAAAGGTCAGCTTATCCGATGACTGAGGCTGGCTGGGATCAAATCGAACTTCGGTGACAACGAGGTCGGCGACGTTGGACAAGCCCCCGGCAGGGGCGACCGCCTCCGCTCCCGATACCTTCCTTTTCCACATCTCATTATTGTTCTCGTCTGTCTCCAGCACCTCTCCCGGTCCGGCATAGTTGGAGTTGTCTATGGCCACCTTGATGTCAAAAGTGCCTGCCGGCGCGCCTGATGCTATGGATATAGGTATGCTGGCGCTGGCTGTCTGGCCGGCACCCAGCCCCTGGACGGAAACAGGCTCCGATTCTGAACTCTTCTGATAATCCTGGCTGGGGAAAGCAAAGCCATAGAGGCGGAAGGGACCGGCATCGTCTGAGCCATCGTTTTTAAATGTGGCCACAATCTCGGCCCTGATTCCTGGACCGATGCCAGTTGGAACAGAGATCTCAGTCAGCTTGAGGTCGGGTCCGCCGCCGCCCTCACCTCCCGATAATACCAATCCCTTAGCTTTGAACACATAGCCGTAACCAGTGGGCATCCTGACCAGCCTGATCCTGCTCTCGCTGCCGCGCTCATCCATAGATATTGTGAAACTGCCCTCATTGGGATAGGAGGGATCGCCTTTGATGGTGCTGCCGCTGCAGGGGTCCGTGTCCCCTCCGATCCAGTCTCCGGTTATGGTTGTGCTCCTGTCCTCCCAGGGGCCTGTGGCTTTACCTGATAGATCCAGGCCGACCCCGGTGAGATGAGAGCTCTGCTCACAGACCGGGTTAACATGCAGCTTGCCTGTCACATAGAGCCCGCTGAAGGTCAAGCTCAGGGTGGTAGGTCTGCCGTCATACTCGGTGTATCCCGGGTACTCCAGAGTCTGAGAGAATGCCGGCAGTGAGAGCAGAAGAAATGTCAGCGCTACAGTCCAGATGAGCCTGAATCTGAATGTCATGCTGAAACATTATATTTCCCGATACAAAAGCCTTGGCTCCTCAAAGAGAGCAATAGCAGGAAAGCAGCTAAACAATCCAAAAATAATTTGAGTTAATTAGAGCTATTTCGGCGGCCCGTCCCATATCTGATCTGCTGAGGTTATGACCAGCTCCGGCCTGCCTCCGTAGATCTGGAGCAGCCCTTTTATATAGGCATAGCTGCGCCTGGGATGATCGGGCTGCTTGCTGGGAGCGATATAGCGCTGGGATATGAGATTGACAATCTTCTGCCCGGCAGGCTCATCGATATCCCGCATAAAGATGCTGAAAGGCCGGTGCAGAGAGCTGTTTCTGATGATCCCGTGGGCTCCTCCGATCCGGGAAAATCCTGCCAGCTCGGTGAAGATCACTGCCTCCGCTCCTGCATTTGCCTTTTCGACAATCTTATCATAATCCAGATTCACATCCATTGGAGCCTTTTTCGGATTGTGCGCTTTATAGCTGCGATACTCATCGATGATCTGAGCCCTCAAGTGCCACCAAACGGAGAGGAGGGGATAATTTCTCATCTCCGAGCCGTTGACCGAGATCTGATCCCACAGGCCTTTGTTCTCTTTCTGGGCGGCCACTTCCGCATTGGTGTAGGCCTTGTGATTGGCGGCGAACTCGGCATAGCCGTACTTGACGAAGTAGGGGCTGTATCCCTGGCCGATCATATGCTTCTGATAGTCCGATCCATCCGGAGCATAAACATAGGCCATGGCCCGGCCGTAGTTGTCTCGGTACCTCTCCCAGCAGACATCAGCCGCCTCCTTTCCCGGAAACTCCAGGGTGACGGTCTTGCCTGCAACAAAGATCCTTTGCGCCTCCTCCTTTGCCTTCTTGCCCCAGGGTGTCATGGGCTTGTCTCCTCCAGGCTGGGACTCCTCGGTATCCAGGGCCAATATGCGGATCTTTTCATCTTTGTCTTTGCCTTTTACGGTGATGGTATCCCCATCCACCACTTTAACCACTTCTGTCTTTATTTTCGTGCCACCCATAGAATACTCCTCCCTGTGGAAAACAATCATATACGCTAAAATTAAACTATTATTAATGTTGATCGACTATTTATATTTTCCTCATTTGTCATTTCTTTAGCTCATCGGGGAACCCGCCGATCATCTCTTACTTGCCGTTATTCCGGCGCGAAGAGATGGCCAAGCCTTGCCCAACAAATCTTTTTTATGATGAAAAGAGTATCAATTCCGGTGATGATATGAAGAGGGCGATTTTGCCGCTGGCTGCCACCATAGCCCTGCTTGTTTGCGGCTGCATGGAGTCTGCCAATCTGGACATACCGGAGAACTACTATATTACGATGAAGAAAGCGGATGTTGACAGCCCCGTGGAGCTGATCAGATTCGCAGCCAGCATTCGGCCCCATACAGCTGATTTAACCGTAGAGGAGAGGGTAGCCTTCTTCGAATGGTATCTTCAGAATCGGGGCTTTAATGTCAGCTTTGCCTATTCCGATAATTTCCGGGGCAGCAGCAGGGAGCATATCTGGCTGGTCTTGAAAAATAAGCTGGGCGAGAGTATGGCAGTTGAGCCAAGCTACATCGAGATGGAGGCATCCTCGGTCTCCCCGACGACGCCGGACTATAAAAGCTACCAGAAGAAGTACCCAGACATATACGAACTCAGCCAGAACACGGGCGGCTCGGATCAATATGCCTGGTGGAAGAGAGCATCAGGCCAGAGACTTCTGAGCGAGAACATCATGCTGGCCAAGAAGAGGCAGCTGTGAATTGGATGAAAATAGCAGGTGTGGCAGGGCTCTTCTCNNAGAAGCTGCCACTGCCATTTCATATCAAGGGCGTAGGGCACAATGCCCGCCTAAAACTCGCCCAGAGTAAACTGATCCTGGAGATGGATCTCTTTTGATTTGTGCTCTATCAGCAGCATATCCATGAGCATAAATGCATTCCTCACAGACTTGGAACGGGCATGATTGTTGAAGTATGCCCTGACCTTGGAAGCTTTGAGATCTGCCTGGCTGATGCAGGGGACCCAGGGCTCAAGCTGCTCCTTGCAGTATAGATAGTCATACCGGTCCAGCCTGTGGTCGTCCTCTTTGCCGCCCTTATACCATATGTCGCAGTTTCTTCCATGAAAGCGGATATACACATGATCGGCGGCATTCATCACTCTATTCAGAGCAAGGCCGGGGCCGTCTATAAGGACACTGGCGACATTCCTCTCTCTTAGAACCTCAAGAGCAGCAGGATCTATCTCTTTCCCGCTCTCGTCCAGCCAGCTTTTATGCCTGAACTCCACCGCATAGTCGTAATCCTGGTGGGAAAGGGCATCCAAAAGGCCTTTCAGAATATTGAGGGATGAGCAATCGTTTTTGAAGTAGGGAGAAAGCTGCAGCAGCACACCGCCCAGAAGACCCGATTCTGCCAGGGGCCGGACGCAGCTTTTCTCAAAGGACGCCGCCCAGAAGATGGCCCTCTCAAGGTCAGCCTCGACCAGAGCCTTGTGAGTTACAAGCTGGGGGACTTTTACCGAATACTCGAAGCCCGGCAGGTCCTTACATTTTCTTATCCAGGATTGGACCTGCGGCTCACCCGGCTGCCTATAGAAGGTGCTATTGATCTCCACGGTTTGGAAGAACTGGGCATAATAGGAGAACCACTCTCCTTTCTTCCCCGCCAATTTCAGGGGATAGAACTTGCCCTCCCAGTCATCATAAGACCAGCCGCTAGAGCCTATCAGGATTGTCATGGCATAGCCCTAATCATAGGTCATCTACTCCTCAAATCAGCCTCGCATATTATAAATTTGCCTTCTCTCTTAATGGGAAACTATTTTAATTCCGCAACGTAATCCCATCTAGGGGATCTCATATGAAATATTATCTTGCATTCATCATGTTTGTTTTCTGTCTCGGCTTTGTGGCCATTGGAACGGCCCATCATGGTTTCTCGCACTCATTTCCCGATGAGGAGAATTATGGGCCTGACTACTTGGATCTCTATGAGCCAGGATATTATTACGGGCCATATTGGACCTATCCATATTACCCATATGTGCCTTACTCATATGTTCCTGCAAAAATGGCGTTGCAGGCCACAAAAGAGCGCCTTTGGGCAAATAAATATTTAAATCCCAACTCGGTTCATAACAAAGTTCAGGAATCCGAGGAACGCCTGTGGGCGATCAAAAATCCATACTATGGCAGCCGCTATGACTATGGCTGGAGGGAAAGAAGCAGTTTTTGGGAAAATAGCTAGAAACCAGAGCGGCCTGCATGTATAACTCAATTACCATCTTTTCTCTTTTGCTGGATACGACGGCGATCTCTTGATTGACAGATGGTCGCTCTTTTCACCCTGGGCTGGAAGAGAAGTTCATCGCGTATTATAGATGTGAATCGAGCTTTATAATTCATATCGAATTTTTCATGTCGAATCAGTTTCAAGCACAACCTTGAGACTTCATTCCCGGGCGGCACATACATGTGCTT
>DAWB01000087.1:7962-8681 GCA_002505805.1 Methanosaeta sp. UBA80
GGCAAAAGTCGAAGTCCATTGTTTCCCTCCTACCAAATGACTTTTGCCTCCCTCCTTCTATTCATCCAGAGAAAGGCTTATAGCTCAAATCCGCACCTTACCCTCTCTACGATTGCCAGTCAAAAGGAGGAGAGGCATGCAGGAGTGATGGCTTGACGACTGGCCAAGCCTGTAGCTCCATTTCTAAATTGTCCCTGGCTTTTAGAGGATTAAGTATGATACCGAGAAGCGATAATTATAATGGAATTAATTATGAAAGCTGAAAGTGAGCCCTAAATTTGAGATTGTCTGGCCAATTCCGCCATCTCTGCTTTTAGAGCATTCTTGGAGCCCTATGCAAGGGATGAAACCCCTGGAATATGCTCACTCGCTTGATTGGAGTTGCAGACAGCGCGCCAGAATAAGTATTCGCAATAGTTATTGAAGAACAGGTCGAGCAATGGGAAGGATGCAGGTAGTATGATTGAATCAATGATTGAATCAAAATCACTCTTGACAGTCGGAGAGAAAGCTCCCCACTATGCGGAAATTTTAAAGAAAACTTGGCATGCTACCTCCCATAATTCCGCAGGATATTGGATGGCAGAAGGATTGCTGCAATATATGTTTGGAGATAGATATGAGCTCTTCAGCACAAGGAGTTGAGGCTAGATACTATGCCTGAGAGAGTTCCACCCGGTTCAAGCAAGCCCCTCGCCAGGTATCTGGAGCTGGAGTTA
>DAWB01000087.1:8700-8873 GCA_002505805.1 Methanosaeta sp. UBA80
CTGCAATGAAAATGTCGTTGAATACCCAAAAAATACCAGTGGCTGCAAGGAGTTGGATGCACAAAGAGTGAGTATTTATGGCCCAGGCGACTTAACCAGAGGCTGCCCTTATTCAAGCGATAAAGGCTCTATTCTTGAAACACATAAATCGCCAAAATGCATAGCTTACATCT
>DAWB01000087.1:8907-12320 GCA_002505805.1 Methanosaeta sp. UBA80
CATCAGCATTCTCAATGAAGCCAAGTTTGACTGGTGGAGTGGGGCTAAAATTGAATCTTGCTGCATTGATGACGAAGAATTCTCGGCAATAAAGAGGCAACTGGAAGAATCATTAAGATATAGGGGAGAGTGAAGGCTGCTGAATAGATAAGAATCAGGCTTGGCGCCTATCATAGATTTCAGCAGTATGGCGATCAAAGATGCCTGCTAAATGATTGCAGAGACTGCTTTTCATATTCTTGCCGATAGACAAGTCACCTGCATTATCCATCAATCAGAATGCTTGGTTATAGTATCGACAAAACCGGAAAATCCCAAGAGAAAGTTCTTGTACCAAGCTCACCATCCAATTCTCATGAAGGAGTACTCTAACCAGGAGATAATAGTCTGCTGGCAGCCGGAGAAATGCATACATTCCAGGGAGTGCATCAAAGGCCTGCCCCAGGTCTTTAATCACAACCACAAGCCATGGGTCGACATGAAGGGCGCCAATTCGGAGGAGATAATGAGGATTATTGATCGCTGTCCCTCCGGGGCATTATCTTACAAAAAAGCGGACAGCTC
This sequence comes from Methanosaeta sp. UBA80, assembly GCA_002505805.1. Lineage (GTDB taxonomy): Archaea > Halobacteriota > Methanosarcinia > Methanotrichales > Methanotrichaceae > Methanothrix. The sequence goes on from DAWB01000087.1 coordinate 9,472, forward strand.
TGAGCCGCCCTCGGTAAAGATCAAGGTCGCGAGAAATGGCCCGCTCTTGGTGGAGGGAGACTGCCTCCTGGTGGACAGAGATGGAAAGGATGAATCAATCAAGGGACCATTTGCCCTCTGCCGGTGTGGCGGCTCGAAGAAAAAGCCCTTTTGCGATGGAAGTCATGCAAAGATTGATTTCGATGATTCGATGCCCGAAGCAGAAAAGCAATAGCAATAGACAGATCAGATGCATGGCTTCAGACGGAGCAATACAATCTTTCCTGCAAAGCGATCATATTGATATGCTCTCCATATCTCCTTATCAAATCCTTCCATACCTATCCTCGTTTCTTCTCGCCTTTTTTAGATCCACCAGGTCGCCCAGTATCTCCCGCAAGCTATCGCCATCCACATGCAGCGAGAACCTTTCCTTGAGAGCCATCCCAATCTCCGCCAACGATGCAGGCTCATCGCTGAGAACCCTCTCAGTGAAGCCCAGCACATCCTCATGAGCCGCCCAGGGATAGATGATCCATCGCCAGTCCGATATGAGATCCGCATAATAGTCAGGTACTATATCGGAGGAGGTCTTATGCTGCATCACTGCGGTCTTGATCTGGCCAGCGCCCTCGGATTTCACATAATCGATAGCTGCCTTTAAGGTATCTCCCGTGTCGGTGACATCGTCTACGATCAGTATCTTCTTCTCTCTCACATCCACGACCAGAGGAAAGCGGACCGATGCCTGCGGTCTCTTGCAGGCGGCAATATCCCAGTGCTCTATCTTGATGCTGGTAAGAAGGCTGTGCAAGAGGAAATCGCAGACTATCCTGGCCGGAACATATCCGCCTCTGCCTATGGCCACCACCAGGTCCGGGTTGTAGCGGGAGGATTTGATTGCCCTGGCCAGCTCTCGGGATAGCCTATAGGCCTCATCCCAGCTTATGAGCTGACAGGGAAATGAAACAGGATTGTCCATGATAATAGAGTGGGCTGCTGAAGAATTAACTCTGTCGGAGGAAGCTTTTCCTCCAAAAGATCTATTTCACATTCCCTGCTCAATTGGTGCCAGAATGCCCGCATCCTCCGACAATTCCCTCGCTGGCCGCATCTCAGCTGAGGATGCCGCCATACTCTCCCACTTTCATCCTGCGGTTAGAGAATGGTGGCTCGCCTCCTTTGGCTCAGCAGAGGAGGGGCTCTTTACCCCAGCCCAAAGGCAGGCTGTGCCCCTAATCCAGCAGGGAAGAAATGCTCTCATCTGCTCGCCCACCGGTTCGGGCAAGACCCTCTCCGCATTCATCTCCATCATCAGCCAGCTCTTTTCTCTGGCGGAGAAGGGCGAGCTGGAGGAGAGCGTCTACTGCCTCTACATCTCTCCTCTGAAGTCCCTGGCCAATGACATTCACAGGAACCTGGAGAGGCCGCTTCAGGAGATGGCGGCACTGGCTGGTCGGAGAGGGATGGCCATTCAGGAGATCAGGCATGCCATACGGCACGGTGACATCTCAGCACAGGAGAGGGCCAGGATGCTGAAGAGGACACCCCATATCCTCAATACCACCCCCGAGTCCCTGGCCATCCTCCTCAGCTCACCTCGCTTCCGGGAGAAGCTTAAGACGGTCCGCTGGGTGATAGTGGACGAGATCCACTCCCTGGCAGCCTCCAAGAGGGGGGTGCATCTCAGCCTCAGCCTGGAGAGGCTGGAGGAGCTGAAAATGGATTTTGGGCCGAAAAGCGGGGAGAGATCATTCCCGCAGGAGGAGACCAACGGAGAGAGTTTTATCCGCATCGGCTGCTCGGCCACAGTTGAGCCGCTGCAGGAGGTGGCGGACTTCCTGGCCGGGGGCTTTCGCCCGGTGGAGGTGGTGGACTGTCGCTTCTGCCGCCATCTGGATCTGCGTCTGGTCAGTCCGGTTCCCGACCTCATCTCCGCCAGCCAGGAAGAGATTTCGGACGGGCTCTACCGGCTGCTGCACCGCCAGATCCAGGATCATAAGAGCACCCTCATCTTTGCCAACAGCAGAAACGGGGCAGAGAGACTGCTCTACAACCTGCGGCAGCGTTTTCCCGGCTTTTATGACAGTGAAAACTCCGCCTGCCACCACGGCTCTATGGGCCGGGAGGGCAGGCAGGAGGCGGAGAGCAGGCTCAAGCAGGGGCTGCTCCGGGTGGTCTGCACCTCCACCTCCCTGGAGCTGGGAATAGATATGCCCTATATCGATCTGGTCCTGCAGATCGGCTCACCCAAGTCCGTGGCTGCTCTGCTACAGAGATTTGGCCGGGGGGGCCACAGCCTAAATCAGACGGTCAAGGGCAGGATCGTCGCCCTGGAGTGGGAGGATCTGCTGGAGGGAGCGGTGATGCTGCAAAGGGCGAAAGAAGGATTGGTTGAGAGGATTCACATTCCTCAAAATGCCATCGATGCCCTCTGCCAGCACCTTTTGGGCATGGCCCTGGAGAGGGACTGGCATGTGGATGAGGTGCTGGCGCTGGTCCGCCGATCATACTGCTATCGCAGCTTGACCAGGGGGGAGCTGATGGCAGCGGTACTCTATCTCTCTTCCGCCCATCCCCAGATGCGGGAGCGACGGATCTATGCCAAGATCGGATACGATCCTGCCACCCAAAGGATATTCAGGCTTGGCGGCGGCAGCCGCATGATCTATTACACCAGCTCAGGAATGATCCCGGACCAGTTCACCTGCGATGTCTTCACCAGAGAGGGAAGCTTTGTGGGAAGGCTGGACGAGAGCTATCTGGAGAGGCTGGAGCCGGGGGATGTCTTTTCTGTTGGGGGCAAAGGCTACTCTTTCTGCTACCGGCGGGGAGGAAAGGTCTATGTCGATCCGGCTGGAGGCAGGCCC
>DAWB01000087.1:12346-13424 GCA_002505805.1 Methanosaeta sp. UBA80
AACAAGGAAGCCGCAGTCGAAGAAGTCGCGGGAGGTAAAGGATCAGAGGGGCAGGAAGAAGATGGCGGAGCGGCGGTGAGAAGATGGCTCGAGCAGCAGTATCACATGGACCGCAATTGCTCGGGCATGATCTACAAGACCTTCCTCCAGCAGATCGCTTTTCTGGGAGAGGAGGGCGTGCCCACTCTCTGGCGGCTGGTGGTGCAGGAGTGCCAGGACCGGGAAGCCGGGCGCAGGATCTTTTATGTGCTGTCCAGACGCGGGCTGCGCTGCAATGAGGCCCTGGCCCGGATGGCGGCCTACCTACTTTCCCGGCAAAAGATGGGGCGGGCCTACATCGCTTTTTCAGACGCGGGCTTCCTTTTATCCCTGCCCGCCTCCAGCCGGGCTAGCATCCCGGCGCTGCTCCATTCCCTGACCGAGGAGAACTGCCAGATCCTGCTCCGCCGGGCTCTGCAGGGGACCAGCTTGCTGCAGAGCGCCTTTCGCATCAATGCCGCCCGCTCCTATCTGATACTGCGAAGCTACAAGGGACGGCATAAATCCGCCCGGCATCAGCAGATGGATGCGGATATGCTCATGGGCCTGGCGGAGAGCATAGAGGGCTTCCCTGTTCTGGAGGAGAGCTACCGGGAGATCATAGAGGATCGGCTGGAGATCGATAGGATCAGGGAGGTCCTGCGGGGTTTGTCCTCCGCAGAGGTGGAGGTGGTGGTGAAAAAGGAGGATACGCCCTGTCCCCTGGCCTTTGGGCTGGCGGCGCTGGGGGCAGTGGGTGGAGAGAGGCGGGAGAGGATGAAAGAGATGCAGAGGGCGGTGGAGAAGAGACGGGCAGTCATGGATCCTGAGACAAAATCAGCCTAAACTCCCGCCGCTCCCAGGGCCAGATGCTACTCCGATTGAAGCTGCCCTCGGCGGGGCAGGTGAGGCAGTCGGAATCGGGATCATCCATACTACTCCATACTTCATGAGTTATATTCTCCGCCAGTCGGCTGCAAGCTTCTTCCATAACAAGACGAATATCTAGAGTCCAGATGCAGGCTGTCTTGTCATCGCTGGCCGTGGCCAGCTTCTGGCC